>NZ_CADFEO010000012.1:0-263709 GCF_902833075.1 Burkholderia sp. BCC0405 | reverse complement strand
CACTTCCTGCCTGGTGTTAGTCAAAAACACAGTCGTATGCCTACCCGTTATTGTAAGTGGGTGACTGTGTCCGGCGCTTCAGGGGGCTGCTCCAGCCGGTTCGGTCGGTGCAGACAATGCAGTCAGCGCCGGGTTGAACTATGAAGCGGGCGCGTTTGGTGTGGGCGCGGCTTATACGAACGAGAAGTACGGCCCGGCGCCCGGCGTGCCGTCCACCAGCGTGCGCAACTGGGGCGTCGGGATGCACTACGACTTCGGTGTCGTGACCGCCAGTGCGCTGGTGACCACCGTGCGGAATTCGTTCAACGATGTCGGGGTGTGGATGGCCGAAGCGGGCGGGTTGTGGCACGTGCGGCCGGATGTCGTGCTGGGGGCGAAATACATGTACATGAAGGGCAATGAAGCGGTGAACGACAACCACGCTCACCAGGTCAGCGTGGCGCTTCAGTACCTGTTCTCGAAGCGGACGGTGGTCTATGTGTCGGTGGATTATCAGCGGGCGAACAGCGGCGCGAACGCGCAGGTCAATGGCGTGCTCGATCCGAATGGGGCTTCGAGTTCGGCGAGTCAGACGGTGGCGCGGGTGGGGGTGCATACGGTGTTTTGACGGGGCTGCAGTGCCGCGCTTCATATCGTCTGCGGGTCGTTTCGTCGGCATGTACGAGATCGCATCGTCGAGCTCGGCTCCTATACGCAGGCCGGATCGGGTGCGCCACCCGATGTCGAGATTCACTCAATCTGGTTCCGACGCGCGAGCCGGACACGGCCTATCGGCAAACGCGCTCATTCAATGTTGAATTCGCGGTTCGTTCAACGTTGAACTTCCAAGGGCAGCTGGGCTCGGTCGCGCACGGGTGATCGGCTCTCATCGACCCGAAGCGGACATACAGTTTCAGATTCTACGGTGACTGTTCACAGGCATTGAGCGGACTTCACCATGCTCAGAGGGTGGTGCACGAAAGCGCGATCGCTTCGTGGTTTCGAACAGGGCGAGGAGATGCGCCTGCATCGCTTCCTTGCATCCCAGGAAACCGTCCATGACCTCCACGCTGGAGAACCTCCCGTCGGTGCGCGGACCACCGAACTGTTTGATATTTCCTTTGGCCAACAGCTGGCCCCAAGGAGGCTCGGTGGTGTCGAGGGCCAGAAAAATGCCGACGTGTACGATGGAATTGCGGGCGCTGGCCAGTCGATTAAACCAATTAAGATCGATGCCATGCTCGTTCATCCCCGAATGCCGGAGAAATGGTGTAGCAATCAAAGCCGCCCGTTTGAAAACTACCTAAGCCATAAAAAAAGAGCACCGTCTCCGGTGCTCTTAGTCAGGTTAATAGTGGTAGCGGCATTGCATCACGTGGATCACACCTGCTTGAACCACGTACACCAGGCGGTCGCCTTTGGTGATCCGGCGAGACCAGAAGCCAGTGAGACTTCCTTTTAGGGGCTCGGGTTTGCCGGTCCCTCGAAACGGATCGCGCGAGATCTCTTCGAGCAAACCATTAATCTCGCGGACGATTGCCATGTCGGTTTTTTGCCAGAACAGGTAGTCATCCCATGCATGGTCAGACCACGCAACCTTAACTGCGCTTACGGCCTCGGCTTTGTTCCGGGCCTTCTTTTTCTGCTGGTTCATTAATCAAACCTCGAATGGAGGTCGTGCCAGCATTGAATTGGGCGATGGACTCGCTGAGCCGTTTCGCATTGGCAAGAGACTCAAGCAACCGCAAGGTCTCCTGCATGCTGTTGAAGTCGTCAAGCGACATCAGTACCACATGCTCTCCGCGCTGCCGGGTGATCACAGCAGGCTCGTGATCCCGGCAAACGTCGTCCATCGCCTGCTTCAGGCCGGCTCGCGCCTCGCTGAAAGTCAGGATGTTCATCAAGAGCTCCAAGGGATCCTGTCCGATCCCGGCAAATATTCGTCAGTCAGATAGATAGGTAAATTAGCGCCAGAAGTATCAGTATCGAGGTCAGTAGTCGTTTAGCTTTGACAGTATCAGTTCAATTTTCAGTGAGCGGCGTCAGGATCAGTTTCAGGTATTAGATCATTGTCAGGCCGGAGGCTCGTAACAGCGGACACTCTCCGGACAGGGAGAGATGCTGTGTCTGCCGCACAGTACAACAAGAATCATTGTACCACGTTCTGTACATTCGTCAATGAACGCGTGTCCCAGAGATTGGGGCACGCGCTCTGGCTTCTAACACCCCGCCAAACACTCTGACGAGCGGTAACGGAGGCTAAACGGACGCTTGTGCGCCCGAGACCCCAAACCAACCAGTGATTGCGCCTGGCCGAACCGAGCCACAGAACAACCTTGAGGCCGGTGGACCGGCTTCGACCACAACCTTGAAGTAACTTTAGAGGTCGGCGTTGAGTGAACAAAGTTCCTAGTAGAATGAATCTCGACACCCGACCAAGGTAGGGCTCCGCCGGCACTTCTTGTCCGCTATCCGAATTTCGGTATAATGAACCCACGTTCGGAATGCCGAACGTAAGAATTCAAGCATCCAGAGTCGGACTATCCGACGCCAACCTGCCCTCCCGGGCAAGGTGGACGCCCTCGAGGCGATGCGGCCGATCTACGGCAACGAAACGGGAGCAGCATGGCTGGCACCGGTTCGATAACCACTCATCCGGAGCAACCATGCGTCAAGTTACCTCTGCTTCCTGCCCCGCAGTCTGTGACGACTGGTCGCATCTCCTTCCTGGTTTCACGCTGACGCATACGGTTCATCTCGTATCGGGATTGAATCCAGGCATCGTCTCGACAGCGGCCGCCGTACTCGAAGGTGAAACCGCCACGGTTGACCGCTGGGCCATCGCCCGCTGTGGGGATGTTCTGGAGCAGAAAATCGTTCTCGGGGAAATGACGGAAAGGCAGGCGGTTCGGTTGCGCGAGCGACTTGCCGCGCTCGATGGGGTGCTTCGCACGAGGATCGAGCATCATTTCGTTCGGGGCGGTTTGGCTGCTGTCTCCGAATAGGCGCCGGGGAGCGGCCGGCAGAGGACGATGGATTCTCGTCGTCAACGCATCTACAAAATGGCAATCCGGATCAGGAGGAGTCGCGACTGTTTTCTTGTTGCGAAGTAAGGTGACAAGTCGGGCAAGACCGCACGCGTTGCGAATTATGCGTGCGGCTTCGTGAATTCGTCGGTGAGTCAGGCTTTGCATTCAAGCTCCCAGAGCGCAGGGTGCGAATGGTATGCGCCTGACCGGTCAGGCGCAAACACTTCCGGCATGCGCTCGCCCTGTTGCACCATCACGCCGGGAACGTTGTGTCCCTGTGCTTTCCAGATACCAGTTTCCGGACAGACTTGATCCGTATGAACCGTCTGCGGGTCGGGTAAGACGGCTCCTTGAGATTTCAGATCAACGGCAAAGTTGTGGTTAGTACGGCATGGTACGAACAGTCAGAACTAGGTGTCCGTGCGGCCGCGTGCCGCCCATTGACTGCTCGGCTAGCGACGAGCGAGGAGCCCCGTTGATTTAGAACCCCGGCAGCGACTGTTGGCGCGAGCTGGGTAGCGCCGCGTCATTCCAAAGCTTCGTCGCGAGAGGATGACGGGAAAGATGAATTAGTCGGTAGAGAGGCCCCTTGTTCATATTGACGAACAGCGGCTTGCTCTGCGCAACCTGCATCTTCGTCAGGTCGGTCACAAGCGATTCCCAGTATTCCAAGTAAGCACCCACCTGTTCGCGCTTTGGGACCGCATCAAGCCGCAAGTTGTTGCGCCAGCCGGGCGCTGCCGCATCCAACCTGGAACTGGTCAGATTAAAGTCAGCACCAATGTTTCGCTGAACATCCATCACGCTGAAGTGAATCAAAATGTCGATGCTTCGTCGCGAAGACAGCTTGCGGATAATCTCGAAATCCAGATGTTCGATGTTGAACGGGTCGAGAAAGGCGAAGTGTAATCCCGCCGGAAGCGCGTCGAGCACCCAGTCGACGGTTTCAGAGGCTTTTCCGACCCACGCATGGACGTGGGCGCCGGCGGTGCGAAGTCGGGTTGCGCATGCTTCTACGCTGTCAACGTCCGCATCAGCGATATAAATCTCGCTGAACGGAGCGCCGCCCTTTTTCGACATGCGCCATGCCGACAACACTCCACCGTCCGAGATTGTTCTTGAATCTCGGTTCATGACGCGTCCTGGACCAGAGAAGAGGTCAATGAACGACGCGTAAGGCCATTTCCCACGGGCCATTCGGGCGGCGTCGACGTAGCGTGACAGCGCCACGTGCTTGTCTTCAGACCATGCGCCAACCTTCATGACCGGCAAACCATCGGCTGGATCGATGGCCACCTCGTCTTCGTGTTTGCTGTTCACGCTTTGTGTCTCGTGTTTTTGGAGGGGCAATGGGGATGAAATAGTATGCCGCTATTTCGAAATATTTACTAAAACCTGATAATCTTTCAAGAGACCAAGAGCCCCATTACACAACGAATGGCAAAGACAGAAGATAAGTATCTCTGGCAAGTCGGGCAACGGCCGCCGATCCTCGACCAGCATAGTGCCGTAAAGCATTCGATTGTCGAAGAGTACGTTCAGCAATACATCGAGACGCTGATGTCTTTGCCGACCATGCCCAAACTAACTTTGACGTTGGTTGACGGTTTCGCCGGTGGCGGGGAGTACCTCAGCGAGATGGTGGAATCTGTCGATGGCACGCCACCTTTGATGATGCGCGCAACCCATTTGGCTCGCGCCCGCTTAAACGTTGGCCGCCGTATGCCACGTGAAGTAGATGCAGAGTTCTTCTTTGTGGAGAAGCGGCCAGAATCAGCGGAGTATCTTCGCCGCCATTTGGAAAAGCGACGAGCCGAAGGGGCTATCGCGGATATGGACTATCAGCGAACGACCGTCCGAAATGCTGGTTTCCTTGACGAGCTTCCGAAAATCGTTCAGCGCATCAAGGCGCGGCGCCGTGGTGGGCGCGCAATATTTCTGCTTGACCAGTACAGCTACAACGCCATACCGATGAGCACGCTTCGATGGTTGATGACGGAGCTACCAAACGCCGAGGTCATCATGACCTTCAATGTCGATTCTCTTCTCACATACATCAGCAACAGAGAGCCGAACCGGAAGGCGGTCCGTGGGGTTGACCTTGAAGAATATATTCCGTGGGAGCAACTGGGACAAATCAAGGCACAGTTTGGTCGTGCAGCGCTACAACGGTACGTCGCCCATGGTATCAAAGCCGAGACGGGGGCACCGTATATGACATTGTTCTTTGTTCGGCCTGATTCAGCGAATCCATGGAGCTACTGGCTGGTGCACTTATCGCGGGTCTACAAGGCACATGACGTCATGAAGTCGCTGCATTGGGAGCATTCAAGCGAGTTCGGGCACGAGCTTGAACCCGGGCTCTTCATGCTTGGCTATAACCCGAAGCGCGATGAGCAGTACAACGGCCAGTCGTCCCTACTGTTCGATAGAAGTGGGGAAGAACGCTGTATCGAAACGCTGACCGATGATCTCGGTCGCAAATTGTCAGAGGAGCCGCAGCCGCTAACGGTCGCGCAACTGTTTTCGAAAAACATCTCGAACACAATCGCAGACGAGGCTCGCTTGCAGAAGGTGCTTCGAAGCCTGCACTCCTCAGGCACCATCGTAGTGACGAATAACGAAGACCGAGCACGGCGACCGTCTAAGCGATATAACGCTACCGACATCATCGAATACTCACCGCAGCGGCACTTCTTCTAGCCCGCGTCGTCAAGTAGGCAAAACTCGCTCGGGCATATCGTCCCAAGTGCGACCTTCAAGAAGGCGGCCATTCGCGGTCTTGGAGCGGCGCACACCGTCGCTCCCCCACGTGCCCCATTGCTTGAAGAAGAACTTCACGCCTTGCTCTTCGCACTGAACTTTGACGTTCTGCACCCAGTCTTCGAGCATTGGGCGCGCCTTCGGGCCTGATTCTCCGCCGACAATTACCCAATCAATGTTCTCGAGATTCAGGGGGCCTAGGTCTTCGAGCAACGGCTCGACGGACAAGAAACGAACGCGGCTTTCCACACGACGCAGTTCGTCGATTCTCGGTAGGCCATACCGGCGGTCCTCGACGGTTACACCGAGCCATGCATTCGCCGGCATTTCCCGACGGCTGCAGTAGGTAGCCAGTCGCTCTGCGCGCTTCGTGAGTATCTGGAAGGTGTGCTGCGGACACGCTCTGATCGAATCGAAAACCTTCGTAATGTAGGCATCCGGAACGGAGCGATGGAAAAGGTCCGACATCGAATTGACGAAGTAGACCGTCGGGCTTTTCCGCTTCAACGGTTCATCCAAGCGGTTAGGCAGAACGGTCAGCTTGAAGCCGTTCTCATAGCCCGGGGTGCCCATTGCGTGCAGACGCTTTGCCATACCTTCGGCGTAGCAGTTCTTGCAGCCCTTGGATATTTTTGTGCAACCCACGGTCGGATTCCATGTGCGCTCCGTCCACTCAATCTTGCTGTGCCCACCGCTCATTATTCGACCTCTCAATTAGGTTGCGATTTTATCGGGCTTCCTGCGGCTGCTACGAAATAGCCATACTTTCGTCATGTGGTCGAGTCTTTCTCGATGCTTCTATGCGACAAACCAGTACAAAAAAGACCAATGCTCCGCAGCCGGTGTCCGGCAGTATAGGGGGTACAACTGTATTTTTATACAGTAAATAAGTAAGTCTGATTGAGTGTGGGTGGCAAATAGGCGTGGGCTATGCCATTTGGTTGAAATGGGCAACAACGTTGTGACGGCGGGGAGCCAGGGGATAGGTCCCCGCCCCCCTCACTCCACCGTCACCGACTTAGCCAGATTCCTAGGCTTATCAATATCCGTCCCCCTTGCCAACGCCGCGTGATACGCAAGCAATTGCATCGGCACCGTATGCAGAATTGGCGAAAGTGGCCCGTAGTACTCATTGAGCCGAATCACCTCGATCCCGTCGCTCGGCACCAGTCCACAGTCCACATCCGCAAAGACAAAAAGCCGTCCATTCCGCGCACTGACCTCATGCATGTTCGACCGGAGCTTTTCGAGCAGCATGTCATTAGGCGCAACGGCAATCACCGGCATCTCGTTACTCACCAGCGCCAGCGGCCCATGCTTGAGTTCGCCGGCCGGATAAGCCTCCGCGTGAATATAAGAAATCTCCTTCATCTTCAACGCGCCCTCGAGCGCGATCGGAAAATGCATCCCCCGCCCGAGAAACAGCATGTTGTCGCGTCTTGCGAGCAGTTCCGACCAAGCCATGATCTGCGGCTCCAGCGCGAGCACTTTCGACATCGCATCGGGCAGATGCCGCAGCGCACGCAGATGCGCCTTCTCCTCGTCGTCACTTAACCGCCCGCGCACCTGCGCAAGCGACAACGTCAGCAGGAACAACGCAACGAGTTGCGTCGTGAACGCCTTCGTCGAAGCCACCCCGATCTCGACGCCCGCACGCGTGACAAACTGCAGCGCACATTCGCGCATCAACGCACTCGTCGCGACGTTGCAGATCGCGAGCGTATGCATCATTCCAATGCGCTTGGCGACATGCACGGCACCCAGCACATCGGCCGTCTCGCCGCTCTGCGACACCGCGACAACCAGCGTGCGCGGATTCGGCACACTGTCGCGATACCGGAACTCGCTTGCAATTTCCACGCTGGCCGGCAGCTTCGCGATGCTCTCGATCCAGTACTTCGCCGTGAGCGCCGCGTGATAGCTGCCGCCGCACGCGAGCAACAACACCGAATCGACATCATTGAAAACCCGCCACGCGCCGTCACCAAACAACTCCGGCATGATCGAAGACACATCGAGCAACGTATCGGCCACCGCCTGCGGCTGCTCGAAGATCTCCTTCTGCATGTAGTAGCGATACGACCCGAGATCGGCCGCGCCGCTATGCGCGGCGACCCGCTGCACCGCGCGCTCGACGCGCTGGCCGGCTGCATCGACGATCCAGTAGCGATGAAGCTGAATATCGGCAACATCACCGTTCTCGAGGTAAGCGATGCGATCCGTGATCCCCGACAACGCAATCGCATCCGATGCCAGAAAATTCTCGCCTTCACCGACGCCCACGACGAGCGGCATCCCGTCGCGCGCGCCGACGATCCGGTGCGGCTCGTCGCGGCACATCACCGCGATCGCATAGCTGCCGCGCAGTCGCGCGACCGCACGCCGCACCGCATCGAACAGATCGCCGTCGTACAGATGATCGATCAGGTGCGCGATCGCCTCGCTGTCGGTCTGGCTCGCGAACACGTAGCCATGCGCCTGCAGCTCGGCGCGCAGTTGATCGCAGTTCTCGATGATCCCGTTGTGCGACAGCGCGATGCGCGCATTGGCGTCGCTCGGCGAGAAGTGCGGGTGCGCGTTGAGCGTGACGGGCGCGCCATGCGTGGCCCAGCGCGTATGCGCGATGCCGGTGTAGCCCGACAGCGCATGCCCGGCGATCTCGCGCTGCAGGTTGGCCACGCGGTCGACGCTGCGGGCGCGCGCCAGCGCCCGGTCGCGGTACACCACGACGCCGCACGAATCGTAGCCGCGGTATTCGAGCCGCTTCAGGCCGTCGACCAGGTTCGGCAGGATGTCCCGCTGGGCGACCGCCCCGACAATTCCACACATATCGCGCTCCCTAAATGTCCTGTCTGGATCAGTGAGAGCGATGGTAGGGCGAGCCAAATGGAATTAAATTTCAAAATACACGAACAGATGAAACAAATAGCAGATCAGCTATCATATTGAAATTAAATTTCACGCCCTGACTGGAAGGAGCCGCCGATGGCCGGCATCACCCTCGACGATCTCGACCTGCGCATTCTCGCGATCCTGCAGGACGACGCGTCGGTGTCGAACCTGCAACTGGCCGAGCGCGCGCTGTCGTCGCCACCCACCTGTATGCGCCGCGTGCGCCGGCTGACGGAGGCCGGCGTGATTCGCCGGCAGGTTGCGGTGCTCGATCCGGTGGCGATCGGCACGGCCGTCACCGCGCTGATCGAGATCAGTCTCGACCGGCAGACTGCAGAAGACTACGACGCGTTCGAAGCATACGTGTGCGCGGAGCCGGCCGTCACGCAGTGCTACCGCGTGTCGCCGGGGCCCGATTTCGTCGTGGTGGCCGATCTGGCCGATGTCGCCGAATACGACGAATTCGCGCGAAGGCTGTTCACCGGCGCATCGAACGTCCGCAACGTGCGGACGTTCTTCTCGACACATCGCGCGAAGTTCGAAGCGAATGCACGGGTCACGCATGCGATGCGCAAGCGCGCGTAGTGCCCGTCGTGCCCGTAGTGCCATCACGCAGCCGCATCAGCCGCGTCCGGCAGTTGCAGCGGCTTGCCGTACCCGAAGCAATGCGCGGGTTCCGGGAACGCACGCTGGCGCACGTCGTGCGCGTACCGGCGGATCGCATCGCGCGTCACCGCATTCGCATCGGCATAACGCTTCACGAAGCGCGGCGTGTACGCGTCGAATGCGCCGATCATGTCCTCGGTCACGAGCACCTGCCCGTCGCATGCGGGCGATGCGCCGATACCGATCGTCGGGATCGTCAGCGTTTCCGTCAGGTGTCGCGCAAGCGCCTCGGCGGTGCCTTCGATGACGACGCAGAACGCGCCTGCCCGTTCCGCGGAGCAGGCCGCGTCGAACACCTGCGCGGCCGAACGCGGGTCCATCCCCTGTGCGCGGAAGCCCCCGGTCGCGTTGGCCTGCTGCGGCATGAGGCCGACGTGCGCCATCACCGGGATGCCGCGCTCGGTCAGGAAGCGGATCGTGTCGGCCATCTCGGCGCCGCCTTCGAGCTTCACGGCCTGTGCGCCCGTTTCGGCGAGCAGACGCGCGGCGGAGCGATACGCTTGCGCGGGCGATTCCTGATACGTCGAGAACGGCAGGTCGACGACGACGCACGCCTGCGCGGCGCCGCGCACGACGGCCGCACCGTGTGCAATCATCATGTCGAGCGTGACGCGCAGCGTATCGGGCATCCCGTACAGCACCATGCCGACGGAGTCGCCGACGATGATCACGTCGGCCACCTCGTCGACCAGCTTCGCGATCGGCGCGGAATACGCGGTCAGCGACACGAGGCTGCCGATGCCCTTGGTCGAACGGATCGCAGTGACGGTCTTGCGGGTGGTGCGGGTATGAGCGCTCATGGGTGGAAGCCGTGTGAAGGAAGAGCCGCCACGGTAGCATCGCACTCGTTCGTGCAATGACCTTCGGAGGACGTCTTATGTTGCTGGCGGGACAATCGGGTGACCCTTACGCGGTGCCGCCGATGGCGCGCCTGCCGAGGCCGCTTTACGTGCGTGCGTTCGGGATTCCCGGCAATGTGAGCATCGACGCGCACAGTCATCCGTGGGCGCAGCTGATGTATGCGATGAGCGGGGTGCTCGAGGTCGCGACGCCGTCGGGCCGGCACCTGCTGCCGCCGCACTATGCGATGTGGATTCCGCCGCACGTGCCGCACGCGGTGTCGACGCGCGATGGCGTCGCGTTCCACAGCCTGTATCTCGATGCCGCGATCGCGCGCGACGACGTGCATGACGATTGCGCGATCCTCTGCATGACGCCGTTGTTGCGCGAGCTGGTGCTCGCCACGGCTGAATTGCCGGTGAACTACGACGAGGCGGGGCCGGACGGTGCGCTCGTCTGCCTGATCGCCGACCGGATCGCACGCATGCGGCAGGCGCCGCTGACGGTGCCGCTGCCGCGCGATCCGCGTCTGCTGAAAATCGCGCGCGCGTTGCATGCGTATCCGGGCGATACGCGCAATCTCGACGAATGGGGCCATCAGGTCGGCGCGACGCGTCGCACGCTGTCGCGGCTGTTCCGGCAGGATACGGGGCTGTCGTTTACCGAATGGCGGCAGGCGGTGCGGCTGCTGGCGTCGCTGCCGCTGCTCGACGCGGGCGAGCCGATCGGCTCGGTGGCCGCGCAACTGGGTTACGACTCGACGTCGTCGTTCATCGCGCTGTTCCAGGCGAAATTCCGCGTGACGCCCGGCGCGTATGCGAAGCGTGAAGCGCGCCGGCCCGTGCTGAACGCTTGACGCGGCCGCGTATCGCGACTCAGAACGCGAGCGCCTGCTGCACCGGATGGCGGGCGCCGCGCTCGAACCCCGCGCCTTCGAGCGACAGCAGCGCGCGCTTGCGGTCGATGCCGCCTGCATAGCCGGTCAGGCTGCCCGACGCGCCGACCACGCGATGGCACGGCACCATGATCGACACCGGGTTACGGCCGACCGCACCGCCCACGGCGCGCGCGCCGCTCATCGGCAACCCGACGCGTTCGGTGATGTCGCCGTACGTCACGAGTTCGCCGAACGGAATGGCGAGCAATGCCTTCCATACCCGTCGCTGAAACGCGGTGCCGCGCAAGTGAATCGGCACCGAGAACGTTTCGCGCGCGCCGGCGAAGTACTCGGCGACTTCTTCCGCGACCTTGCGCGCAAGCGGCGACCTCGCGGCCGCGTCCGAATCGGTCACGATCGCAAGCGGCGGGAAGTACTTCTGGCCGACGAAGTAGAGGCCGGTCAGCGCATCGTCCTCGATGCGCACGGCGATGTCGCCCAGTGGGCTCGGAATCAGGTGAGCGGGAGTCATCGCAACACATCTCCATGAAGGCGCCACACGTGCAGTGCGGCATACGCGCGCCACGGCGCCCAGCGCGCCGCATGCGGCGCGGATGATGGCACACGGGCGCGTTCGGCGCGGGCGGGAAGCCACGCATCGTCGGCCGGGAACGCATTCGGCCACGCCATCGCGCGCATCGCGACGTACTGCACCGCGTGTTCGTCGAAGCCGGGCAGCGCGCGCAATGCGTCGAGCGTCGTATCGAGCGGCGCCATCGGTTCGAGCGAGAGCGTGCCGTCGTCGACGGCGCGGGCGAGCGACACGATCGCCTGTGCGGCGTCGCGCGCGATGCCGATCGTTTCAAGCGCGGAAGGCGGCAGCGCGGCCAGCGTCGCGGCGGATGGCAGCGCGTGCGTGAGGCCCGGCGGTGCGCCGTCCACCGATGTGCCGAAATGTTGGGCGATGCGTGTCAGCACAGGCGTGCCGGCATGCGCTGCCGCAAGCCGTTCGCCCGCGATCGCACGGAGCGCGATCTCGACGCCGTCGAACGCGCCCGGTACGCGCAGGCCCGGCGAGCCGCTCGCGAGTTCGCCGAGATGCGCGTCGATCACGTCGGGGCGGCTGTCGAGATCGAACAGCCGCCGCACACGCGCGAGCACGGCCGGCACGACCGGCGTCAGCGCGGGCGACACGGTGACGGCCAGCGCGAAGCGCTGCGGCACATGCGCGACGGACAGCCAACCGGTGACGCGCGCGTTACCGCCGTTGCCGTTGCCGTTCCGGCTCGGCCATTCCACGACGCGCGCATAACCCTGCGCATCGACCCGCTCGGCACCGGCGATCTGCCGCTGCGCGAGAAAGCGCATCAGGTCGGCCCACGCGAACGGCGGGCGATACGGCAGCGGGAACGTCATGTCGCCGTCGGCCGACGCGCGCGCCCCTTTGCGCAGCCGCAGCGGATTGAGGCCGTAGCGCTGCAGGAACAGGTCGTTGAAGCGCCGCACGCTGCCGAACCCGGCCGTCGACGCCACGACGGCCACCGGCAGCGCGGTATCGGTCAGCAGCCGCTTGGCCATCAGCAGCCGGTGCGTCTGCGCGAACTCGACCGGCGATACGCCGAACTGCGCACCGAAGATCCGGCGCAGGTGGCGCTCCGTCACGCCCACGCGCTGCGCGAGCGCCTCGACGGAATGCGCGTTCAGGAACCCGTCCTCGATCAGCGTGGCGGCCGCGTCGGCGAGATTGCCGGACAGGTCGAGCAGCCCGTGGCCGGGCGCGAGCTCGGGGCGGCAGCGCAGGCAGGGTCGGAAGCCGGCTTTCTCGGCGGCTGCGGCGGTCGGGTAGTAGCTGCAGTTCAGCGCTTTCGGCGGCTTCACCGGGCAGACCGGTCGGCAATACACGCCCGTCGTCGCCACGCCGACGAAGAACCAGCCGTCGAAGCGGCGATCCCGCGAAAGCAGGGCGTCATAGCAGGTGTCGGGATCGAGGCGCATGAGGCGACTGTAAACCATCCCGGCCCCCGATTCTGGCTGGAATCGGACCTGTGTATCGACCGCCGTTCCCGCGCGCGCCCGCCGGGAAAATCCGGGAAAAACGGTTAATGCCACGTTGCGAAACAGTCGTCTCTTTTGCGGCGACCCATTTGAGATGACTCATCGAAATCCCCGACTGACAGGGCGCCGGCACACGCCCTATTCTTTAAAAAACGTTTTCCAGATTGATCGGCGGAATCGGCCGTGCGCGACAGCGCGCCGCCGTCCGCCCCGGCGCCGGTCGCCGGGCAACGAACATCGTGCGGCGCGACCGGCGCGGCCGCGCATCGGAGACATTCATGCAATCTGCCGTCGTCGGCGCCGTGCGCGCTGCCGCCAGCCGCTACCGCTGGACCGTCTGTGCGCTGCTGTTTTTCGCGACCGTCATCAACTACATGGATCGGCAGATCCTCGGCCTGCTCGCGCCGATGCTCCAGCACGACATCGGCTGGAGCCAGGTGCAGTACGGCCGCATCGTGATGGCGTTTTCCGCGTTCTATGCGCTGGGCCTGCTCGGCTTCGGGCGCATCGTCGACCGGCTCGGCACGCGCATCTCGTATGGGCTGGCGATGCTGGTGTGGAGCATCGCCGCGATGTTGCACGCGGCGGTCGGCTCGGTGATGGGCTTCGCGTTCGTGCGCGCGCTGCTCGGCGTCGGCGAGGGCGGCAACTTCCCGGCCGCGATCAAGACGACGGCCGAATGGTTCCCGCGCCGCGAACGCGCGCTCGCCACCGGCATCTTCAACTCGGGCGCGAACATCGGCGCGGTGTTCGCGCCGGCGATCATCCCGGCGATCGCGGTGGCCTACGGCTGGCGTGCGGCGTTCGTGATCATCGGCGCGATCGGCCTCGTGTGGCTCGCGGTGTGGCTCGTGTTCTATCGCCAGGCCGATACGCGCGCGCTGGCCGCGGAGTACGACGAGCCGCGCGACGAAGCCGAAGCGATGGATGCGGCAAACGCGAATGCCGGTGCGCCGCGCTGGGGCGAACTGATCCGCAAGCGCGAGACGTGGGCGTTCCTGATCGGCAAGTTCCTGACCGACCCGGTGTGGTGGTTCTACCTGTTCTGGCTGCCGAAGTGGCTCAACGAATCGCGCGGGATGGACATGCAGCACATCGGCCTGCCGCTCGTCTGCATCTATGCGCTGACGACGGTCGGCAGCATCGGCGGCGGCTGGCTGTCGTCGATGCTGCTGCGCGCGGGCTGGAGCGTGAACCGCGCGCGCAAGACGGCGATGCTGATCTGCGCATGCTGCGTGCTGCCGATCGCGTTCGTGTCGCAGGTGCAGAGCCTGTGGGTCGCGGTGCTGATCGTCGGCCTCGCCGCCGCCGCGCACCAGGGCTGGTCGGCGAACCTGTTCACGACCGCATCCGACCTGTTCCCGCGCCGCGCGGTGGCATCGGTGGTCGGCATCGGCGGGATGGCCGGATCGATCGGCGGCGTGCTGTTCTCGGAAGTGATCGGCCAGGTGCTGCAGCGCACGGGCCACTACTGGGTGCTGTTCGCGATCGGCGCATTGGCCTACCTGATCGCGCTGGCCGTGATGCACGTGCTCACGCCGAAGATGAAGCCTGCGCAGCTTGACGCATGAGTGCGTGATCGAGCGCCGCCACGCGAACGCGCCGCCCGAGGGCGGCGCATTTTCTTTTGAAGGCGCGAAGCAGGGCGCTCAGCCGGCCGCGGCCGTCGACGCGCGCATGATCAGCCGCGGCTCGAACGTCGAATAGCTCGCATCGGTGCGGCCCGCGAGCGCATCGATCAGCTTCTGCATCGCGAGTTCGCCCATGTTCTCGCTCTGGATGTCGACGGTCGTCAGCGCGGGCGCCGCGTATGCGCCGTACGGCACGTTGTCGATACCCGCGACCGATACGTCCTGCGGCAGCCGGAAACCGAGCGACGCGGCTTCCTTCATGAAGCCGAGCGCGATCAGGTCGTTGTAGCAGATTACGGCCTGCGGGCGCTGCGGCCCGAGCATCACGCGCGAGCACGCCCGCTCGCCGGCCTCGGCGGTCGGCGCATGCGCATCGTGCACGTCGAGCGTGAGCCCGGCTTCCGCGAGACAGTCGCGCGCCCCCTGGATCCGCTCGTCGTTCACGCGCGCGGTGCCGAAGCCGAGATACGCGATGCGCGTGTGACCGAGATTGAGCAGGTGGCGCGCGAGCATGTAGGTCGACAGCCGGTTGTCGATGCCGACGCTCGGAATCGGCAGGCCGGGGCTGCGGCGCAGCAGCACGAGCGGCTTGTTGAGATCGAGCATCCAGCCGGCTTCTTCATCCGGCATCCGCGTGCTGACGATCAGCCCGTCGACGCGCTGCGCGAGCGCCTCGATCAGCGAGCGCTCGCGTGCCTGGCTCTCCTCGGTATCGACGAGCAGCAGCGTGTAGTCGTGCTGCAGCGCGACGCGGTTCGCGCCCTTCACCACGTTCGTGAAGTGCGGGTTGCTGATGTCGAGGATCACGAGGCCGATCGTGCGCGTGCGGCCGGTGATCATCGAGCGCGCGAGCGGGTTCGAACGGTAGCCGAGCCGGTCGATGGCTTCCTTGAGCCGTGCTTCGACGGTCGGCGAGAAGCGCTGCGTGCCGTTCACGTACTTCGATACCGTCGCGACCGACACGCCGGCTTCCGCCGCCACGTCGCGGATCGTCGGGGAAACTTTTTTCATCGGAAGGGTAACGTTTTCGTTCGATAACGCGGGATTGTGGCAGAAAAAGGGGGCGTGCGGCCACGCGACGATATCGGGAAAGTGCGGATGGTTGCCAACGGGTTCGACCATTGACGTTCAGCGGCGCTCCCGCGTATAGTTGGAAAACGTTTTCCACCTCAGTCAGATTTCAGGTCAGATTCAAGGAGATTCGATGAACGCCTCATCCACCGGCACGCGCAAACCGTTCGGGCGCCTGCTGCTGACGGGCGCGGCCGGCAACCTCGGCCGCCAGTTGCGTAGCGCGCTTGCCGATTGGGCCGACGTCGTGCGCGTCAGCGACATCGCGACGCTCGGCGACGCGGCTGCGCATGAAGAAACCCGCGTCGTCGACCTGGCCGACCGGGCCGCGGTGATGCAGCTCGTCGACGGCGTGGACGCGATCGTCCACCTCGGCGGCATTTCGGTCGACGCACCGTTCGACGATCTCGTCGGCGCGAACATCACCGGCACGTACAACCTGTACGAAGCCGCGCGCAAGCATGGCGTGAAGCGCGTCGTGTTCGCGAGCTCGAACCATGCGATCGGCTTCCATCCGGTCACGGAGGTGCTCGACGCCGATTCGCCGCTGCGTCCCGACAGCCTGTATGGCGTGACGAAGTGCTTTGGCGAATCGTTGTCGCGTTACTACTTCGACCGCTTCGGGATCGAAACCGTGTGCCTGCGGATCGGCTCTTCGTTCGAAGTGCCAAAGAATCCGCGCATGCTCGTGACGTTCCTCAGCTATCGCGACTTCATCGAGCTCGTGCGCTGCTCGCTGCTGACGAACCGCGTCGGGCACGCGATCGTGTACGGCGCGTCGGACAACCCGGTGAAGTGGTGGGACAACACGAAGGTGGGCTTCCTCGGCTTCCGTCCGCGCGACAGCTCCGAGCAGTTCGCCGGGCTGTTCCCGGTGACGGCGCCGACCGCCGACTACGACGATCCCGCGCAGCGGTTCCAGGGCGGCGGGTTCGTCGTCGGCGAGCCGATGGAGCGCAAGGTGTAGGCGGTCATGGCAGGCTCCTCGATGTGATGCGGTTCGTGCGTCGCTGGCGCCATCATCGCGACGCGGGGAGCGCGTGTCGATTGCCTGCGACGTAAGCGAATCTGCACGGCTGCGGAACGGCGCACGCGCGTGCCGGCAGAGACACCGCTCGCGCGGCACGGCAGCACCCGTGCGTATCGCTTGCCCGCCCGCATCGTCAGCCGGTGCAGCCGTTCAGCCGCGTCGCCGTCAATGCGGCTTGCCGCACGCCGGATCGGTGTCGTGCCGTTCGGCCGACTCGCACCAGTCACTCGGCCGCCACGCTTCGAACGTGACGGCTTTCGCCGCATTGGCGCGCGTGACGCGCACCGGGTCGGCCTTCAGCGCATCGCCGTTCGGGTCGTCGTTGGGCCGCCAGTTCCGCATGACTTCGCGATGGAACACCCAGGTGCGATGCGCGGCGTCGTAGCGAAACGTCACGCGGTCGCGCCAGTGGCTCGGCCCCGCGAATACGCCCTGTTCGATCGTGAAGGTGCGCGGTTCGATCGTGAGCGCGTTCTCGGCGACGCCATCGAGATACGGGTCGCCCATCCCGCCTTCGTCGGCTTTCATGATCACGGTGTCGTTGCGCGCCGCGAGCCGATAGTGCCCGTCCTTGTCTGGCACGAAGATCATCAGCGGGCGCGGTGATGCGTGGCGCATCGAGTCGTCGGGCCGATGCGCGACGACGACATAGCCGATGCGGGCGCTGTCGGTCAGGCGCCCCGACGCGGCATCCAGCGCGGCGTAGCCGGCGGGAAGCTGCGCGACGATGTCGGCTGGAAGGTCGGGGGTGTCGGCGCACGCGGACGACGCAGGTGTATCGCCGCACGTCGCGGCGCAGGCGCTGCCGATGCCGAACGTCAGCAGTGCGGCGACGAGGAATTCTCTGATGCGGGGGATCGTCATGCGGATCGGGTCTTGAAGTCGCGCCGCGCAAGCCGGCGCACGCGCGTCGGCTCGTCTCGCCGCAGCGCGGATTGGCTGTTTTTCAGGTGACGCAGTGTAACCAGTCATGCGCGCTTGCGCGCTGGCCGCGGAACGGGCGCGGGCGCGGACACGGGCGGTTCGTCGGCCTGCGCGCACAGCCGGTCGAGCATCCGTTGCGCGGTTTCCGCGCAATCCTCGCCGTCCGGCTTGTTCTCGATTTCGTCGATCAATACCGCCAGATGCTGCCGGTTCTGCGCGAGACGCTGTTCGAGCAGCACGATTTCGTCGACCTTGTGCCGTAGCGCGGCCAGCAGTTCGTCGCGCGGCCACGCGCCGAGATCGGGCGGCAACACCGCGCGGATTTCGTCGAGCGCAAAGCCCGCGCGCTGCGCACGGTCGATGATCGCGAGACGCGTCAACGCTTCCGACCCGTATTCCCGATAGCCGTTGGCCTGCCGACGGGCCGGTTCGAGCAGGCCGCTCGCTTCGTAGAAGCGGATGCGCGATGCCGCGATACCGCTGGCCCGCGCCAGTTCGCCGATTTTCATGCTGCGCTCCAAAAGGGCTTGACCTTAAAGTTGACTTTAAAGTTATCGTTGGGCATCGTCAATCGAGGGTGCCCTCCATGAACCTGTTTACACCGCTGACACTGCCCAACGGGGCGGTGATTCCGAACCGTCTGGCCAAGGCCGCGATGGAAGAGAACATGGCCGATGCGAATCACGCACCGTCCGACGCGTTGCTGCGCCTGTACCAGGCCTGGGCCGATGGCCAGGTCGGCCTGATCCTGACCGGCAACGTGATGGTGGACGGCCGCGCGATGACGGGGCCGAACGGCGTCGTGCTCGAGAGCGACGCGCATCTCGACCGCTTCCGCCGATGGGCGCAGGTGGCGCGCTCGGGCGGCGCACAGGTATGGATGCAGATCAATCATCCGGGGCGCCAGATGCAGGCGGCGCTCGGCCAGACGACGCTCGCGCCGTCGGCCGTGCCGCTCGCGCTCGGTGCGCTGTCGAAGCAGTTCCCGGTGCCGAAGGAGATGACCCAGGCCGATATCGCCGACGTGCAGCGGCGCTTCGTGCGCGCCGCGCAACTCGCGGAGCAAAGCGGCTTCACCGGCGTGGAGATTCACGCGGCGCACGGCTATCTGCTGAGCCAGTTCCTGTCGCCGCTGACGAACCGCCGGCAGGATCAGTGGGGCGGCAGCGTCGAGAATCGCGCACGCCTGCTGCTCGATATCGTGCGGGACGTGCGCGCGACGGTGTCGCCGGAATTCGCGGTCGCGGTCAAGCTGAACTCGGCCGATTTCCAGCGCGGCGGCTTCAGCGCGGACGATGCGAAGCGCGTGGTCGAACTGCTGAATCCGCTTGGCGTCGATCTCGTCGAACTGTCGGGCGGCAGCTATGAAGTGCCGGCGATGCAGGGCGAGGCGCGCGACGGGCGCACGCTGGCCCGTGAAGCGTATTTCCTCGAATTCGCACGCGACATCACGGCCGTCGCGCGGATGCCGCTGATGGTCACGGGCGGCATCCGGCGCCGCGTGGTGGCCGAGCAGGTGGTCGACAGCGGCGTGGCGATGGTCGGCATCGCGACCGCGCTGTCGATCGAACCGAACCTGCCGCGCGACTGGCGGGCCGGCAAGGACAGCGCGCCGGCGCTGGAACCGATTCGGTGGAAGAACAAGGCGCTGGGCGCGCTGGCCAACATGGCCGTCGTCAAGTTCCAGCTCGCGCGGCTGAGCGTGGGGCGGCGCACCCACCCGCGGGTGTCGCCGCTGCGCGCGCTGGTCGGGCAGCAACTGGCCGTGCAGTGCCAGACGCGGCGCTACCGGAAGTGGATGGCGGGGCGCGCGGCCGGCACGCGTGCGTGACGAGCGCGCGCGGGGCTGAATCGACGGCCCCCCGCTGATCGGCCCGCCGTACGGCGGGTCGTTTCAAGGCTCGATTCTTTCGGATTGCTTTCTGAAATATCGAGCCTGATTACTGCATTAATCAGAACCGGTAGTTCGCCACCACTTCGAGCCGCCGGTCGTTGCCGAGCAGGTACTGCGTCTCGTTGTAGTACGCGGACTGCACGAAGCGGCGGTTGAACACGTTGTACGCTCGTGCGGTGATCGTCGTGTCCTTGCGCGGCTTCCACGCGAGGCCGAGGTCGACGGTGGTGTACGACGGCATCACGAGCTGGTTCGCGGTATCGGCGAAGCGCTTGCCGACGTACTTGACGCCCGCGATGCCCGTCCAGTCCGGCGCGAAGCGCCAGCTCACCCACAGGTTCGCGAGCCGCTGCGGCACCGACACCGGCACGTTGCCCGCGCGCGAGACGGTCGCGCCGCCGGACGTCTGCTGGAAGTCGTCGTATTTCGCGCGCAGGATCGACACGTTCGCGTCGACGCGCCAGTCCTTCGCGATCTCCGCGCCGACCGTCGCCTCGAGCCCGCGCGACGATTGCTGGCCGACCTGGATCGACTGGTTCGGGTTCAGCGGATCGGCCGTCAGGAGATTGTTCTTCACGATCCGGTACGCGGCGAGCGTCCATTCCGCCTTGCCGCCGAGGAGCGACTGCTTCACGCCGATCTCGACCTGCCGGCCGGTCGCGAGCGTGAAGTTCGCCTTCGACGCATTCAGCGACAGCAGCGAGCTGATCGGGTCGGCCGCGACCGAATACTGGCCGTACACGGCGAGGCCGGGCTGCACGTCGTACACGGTGCCGATGCGCCAGCCCGTGTTCGCGAACACCTTCGTGAACGCGGCGCCGTTCACGAGATCGTCGCGGTTCACGCTCGCGTGGTCGTAGCGCAGCCCGCCGATCACCGACCAGCGCGGCGTGATTTCCAGCCGGTTCTCGGCGAACAGCGCGTACTGGTTCGCCTGGCTGCGGTACTTCGGATAGGTGCCGGCCGTGTTGATGAAACTGCCCGGATCGAAGTTGAACGGATCGACCGTCGACGTGCCCGAATACGGCGAGTTGTTGTCGTGCTGGAACGTCGTGTGATTGAACTCGAAGCCCGTCGAGAACGTGTTGCGCATGCCGAGCAGCGCGGTGGTCACGGTGGCCGCCGTCACGTTGCCGTACTGCTCCTGGTCGTGGAAGATCTCCGTGAAGCTGCTGCGCCGCACTTGCGCGGTCGACGGCAGGTACGTGTAGTACTCGGCATCCTTCCAGTGGCGGTTGCTCTTCATCCGGTACAGCGTGCTCGTCACGTTCAGGCTGTCGCTCGGCTGCCAGTTCGCCGACACCGTCGCCCAGCTGTCGCGGAACGCGATGTCGCTGTCGCCGACGTTGTAGTTCTTCTTGCCGAGCGCGCGATCGAGCGCGCCGTTCACGAGCGGCACGCCGAAATACTGCATCGGATGCTGGAAGCCCTGCGCATACGATGCCGTCACGTACAGGTCGGACGTCACGTCGTAGCGCAGCGCACCGGAGATCGACAGGTTGCGCGAATCGCCGCGGTCGACCCAGTTCGACGAGCGGTTGCCGCTGATGTCGAAGCGGTACGACAGCTTGTCGTTGATCGCGCCGCCGCTGCCGAACGCGACTCGCGCCGTGCCCTCGGTGCCGCCGCCGACCTGCAACTCGTTCTGGATCGCGCCGCGCGTCGGCTTCTTCGGCACGATGTTGACGACACCGCCGATCGCGCCTTCGCCGTAGATCACCGATGCCGGGCCGCGCAACACGTCGATATGGTCGACCGACCACGTGTCGAACGGAAACGTGATGCCGATCGCGCCGTACGGGCGCACGCCGTCATAGAGCTGCGTGACCGACGACGCGCCGACGAAGCCGCGCGCGCCGAGCTCCGAGCCGCCGTTGCCGGGATGCGGCGACGCGCTGATGCCGGCGGCGCGGCTCACCGCGTCGACGATCGACGCGTCGCCGCGGGTGTCGAGCGTCGTGCGATCGATCTGCTCGACGCTCGCGGGCGTTTCGAGCGAAGTCAAGCCGAGGCGGCTGCCGGTGTCGAGCGGCTGCGTGAGCGGCGTCGCCTTCTGTGCGTTGACGCGGATCGGCGCAAGCGTGGCGCCGGTGTGCTTGACGTCGCTTTCCTGTGCCTGCCCGGCGGGCGAGAAGGCGGCGAGCAAGGCGGCGGGCAGCATCAATCTGAACTTCATGTTTCGGTTTCCTTTGAATCTTTGCAATGAGCACGGCTGCGGGCGGCGGCGCATCAGAACGCGTAGCGCATGCCGGCGAACACGCTGCGTCCTTCACCCGGATAGAAGATCGCGGTGTTCGCGGTGCGCGCATTCGCGACCGTGCTGATGTCGCTCACGTAGCGCTTGTTGGTCAGGTTGCGTGCGTCGACGAACAGCGACAGCCCGTTGCGGAAGTCGTAACCGGCCTGCAGCCCGAGCAGCGTGTAGCTCGGCACGCGCAGCGTGTTCGCATCGTCGGCCCATGCGCCCGACGGCACCCAGTCGAGGGTCGCCGCGATGTGGAAGCCGCTCGGGCGCGCGTAACCCAGCGTCGCGCGCAGCACGTTCAACGGCACGCCCGCGATCCGGTTGTTGCCGTACTGCGGGTCGTTCTTGAAGCGGAAATCGTTTAGGTTCCAGATGCCCGACAGCGTGACCTTGTCGCCCGCGCCGCGACCGGTGACGTTACGCAGCAACTCGACCGACGCGCCGGCCTCGATCCCTTGCAGCACCGTCCTGTTCGCGTTGAACGTCGACGCCGGGACATCCGGGTTCGTCGTGTACTGCAGCAACTGGTCGCGCACGAGCGAGCGGTAGGCGGTCACGTCCCAGCTCACGCGCTCGCGCGAGCCGCGCGTGCCGAACTCGATCGTCCACGCGTGCTGCGCCGCGAGCGGCGTGAAGCGCGTCGTGTTCGAGAAGGTCTGCGTGAGGTCGATGAAGTCGGGCACGTCCTGGCTGCGCGTGATGTCGACGTAGGCCTGGGTGTTCGCATCCGGCTGCCACAGCAGCCCGAGCTTCGGATTGACGCCGCTGTAGCTCGCGTTCGTCGACTTGTAGTTCGCATCGCCCGGCAGGCCGCCGTAATCGATGTATTCGCGCACCGAATGCAGCGCCTTCACGCCGGTCATCAGCGCGACGGTCGGCACGAAGAACAGCCGGTTCTCGACGTACGCCTCGTAGTTGAACGCCGTCTGCGTCGAGTCGAGCGTCTGCGCGCCCTTGTCGCCGTTGACGTTCACGTACTGGTTCGCCTGTGTGCGGCCGCCGAAGAAGCGCGCACCGACGATCAGGTCGTTGCGCATCCCGCCGAGCGTGAGGCGCCCCGTGTAGCGCGGGGCGAAGCCGTAGGTCCAGCCGTCCTGGTCGAGCGCCTGGAAGATCGGGTGATAGAGGCTCTTGTGGATCGCCCACGTGTCGAACTGCAGTTCGCCCGAATCGAGCTTCACCGTCGTGCGGTTCGCGATCCGCTCGGTGCGCGTGTTGCGCGCCTGGTCGCCCGACACCGCGTTCGGCGCGGCCTTGGTCGGATTGTTCAGCGCGTCGGACAGCGACAGCGTGCCGGGCAGCAACTGGTCGACCACGTACACGCCGACGTAGAAGCGCGTCTCGACCGTCGGGCTGAACCGGTAGCCGACGTTCGCGTTGAACTGCTCGTATTGCCCCTTCGAATGATCGCGATAGCCGTCCGCGTGATTGACGCTGAAGTTCGCGAGGAAGTCGAGCGGGCCGAGCACGCGCGAGATCTGCGCGCTGGTGCGCACCGTGCCGTAGCTGCCGCCTTCCACGCGCACGATGTTCGGCGCGTCGGCGGTGTGGGCGGTGGGCGTGATGAAGTCGATCGCGCCGCCGAGTGTCGACGCCCCGTACGCGAGGCCGTTGCCGCCCTTGTAGACCTGCACCGCCTGCAGCGCGAGCGGATCGATCTGGTAGTAGTCGCCGCTGCCGTCCGCGAGGTTGGTCGGGATGCCGTCCTGCAGGATCTCGAGGCCGCGCGTGTGGTAGGCGCGGGCGATCCCCGAGCCGCGAATCGACAGCCGCAACTCCTGCCCGTAGCGGTTTTCGACGAACACGCCGGGCACGTCCTTCAGCACGTCGCGCAGCGTGAATGCGTAGGTGTTCCGGTAGCTGTCGGCGTCGACGAAACCGACCGAGCCGACCGTCTGGCCGAGCGTGCGTTTCAGGTCGTCGGTCGATTTCGACGTCAGCGAATTCTCCGCGCGGGGCGCGTTGACGTTGATGGCGGGCAGCGTCGAAGCGGCCGACGCTTCGGCCGGTGCGGCGGCGCTTTGTGCGCATGCGCTCGAGGCGAACAGAACGGCGATCGCGCCGGACAGCGCGACGGCAATACGGGTCAAGGGAAACATGTCGTTGTGTGTAGGGTTATCGTGAATGCGGAACGGAGACGGCACACACCGAGGCCGTCGCGCTGCGCGCGCTCGTGCGCGGGCTCGGTATCGGGCATCGGGGTGGCAGGCAATCGGTGTGAACGACGTCGGCACGGTCGTGCGTCGGCTCGTTCGAGAAGCGCGTCAGGCGCGGGCGGACGGTGGCCCGCGCGCGGCGAGCGCGTAGGGCTTCGACGGGTGGCGAGCGGAGAGGATCAGTGGCGCGGGCGGCGCATGCCGCACGGCCGGGGAGGCGGGCAGGAACACCGCGTACTGCAGCGGCGGATGGCCGGCGAGCAGGCCGCAATAGCCGCAGCGGTCGACATGCCGATTCGACGACGAATGCGACGGAGCATGCGGTTGCGCGTGCGCCACGAGCGCGTTGCCGGTTGCCGAGCAGATCGGCGCGGCCGGCAAGCCGTCATCGGATGCGGCGGCGCGCAGTTGCGAGATCAGCGGCGCGACCAGCGCGAGCACGAGCGCGAGCAGCCCGAGCCACGCCGTGGCCCGGGCTTGCCGTGTCGGCGCGCGGCGTGTGCCGGCGCGCGACGGTTCAGGCGGCTGCGCGTGCCGCACGGCCGAACAGCAGACGGTCGATCAACCAGACCGCGACGATCGTCGCGCCCATCAGCGGAAAGACGATGCCGAGCAGCACGAGCCCCGCGACCCAGCCGCGCATCGGCGGCGTGCCGCGTTCGCGCGACGGCGCGCCCAACTTGCCGGCCGGGCGGCGTTTCCACCACATCACGGTACCGGTGACGGCCATCGCGGCCAGTCCGAGCGACAGGACCGCGCAGAGGATCTGGTTCGCGAGCCCGAAGTAGCGGCCCATGTGCAGCGACGTGCCGTACGATACGGCCCGCGATACCGCGCCGTAGTCGTCATAGCGGATGTCCTTCAGCATGGCCCCGCTGTACTGGTCGATGTAGATCGTGCGCTCGGCCTTCGGGTCGGCCGGGAAGTACGACGCGGTGAACACGCCGTCCGCGCCGGACGGCAGCGCGAGCGTGTAGCCGCTCGTCACGCCGAGGCCCGCGACGATCGCGATCGCGCGGTCCAGCGGCAGCGGTGCCGGCGTCGGCGCCGACGGCGAATGCGGCACGGGCACGTTGCCGACCGCCCACGGCGTTTGCGGCAACGGCAGGTCGTCCATCACCATTCCCGGCATCGAATCGCCGGATGCGTGGTGATGGCCCGACGGCGCAGCGGCCTGGGCAGGCGCGGGCGCCGCGGCAGCACCCGGGCGCGTCGAGCGCACCGACCCGCCGCCCCATGCGCCTTCCGGCGCGCCGAGGTTCACGGTCGCGGCCAGCGCCTTGAAGTTCTTGCCCCACGAGCCCGACCACGGCAGCCCCGTCAGGATGAACGCCACCGTGCCGGCTGCGAGCCAGATGCCGGCCGTCGCGTGGAGGTTTTTCCACAGCGGCCGGCCGCGCAGCGACAGGTCGGGACGCAGCGCCTGCCCGACGCGCGCCGCGCCTCGCGGCCACCACAGCGCGATGCCGGTGCCGATCATCACGAAGGTCCAGCACGCGGCGAGCTCCATCAGCAACTCGCCGGTCTTGCCGAGCAGCAGCTTGCGATGCAGCATCCGGTCGATCTGCATGAAGCGGTTCTCGACGCTCAGCGTGCCGAGCACGCTGCCGTCGTACGGGTTCACATACACGCTCTCGCGGCTGCCGTCGCGCAGCCGGAACACGTATTCGGCGCTGCGGTCCGGTGCGGTCGAGACCTGGACGGACACCGGCGTCGCGCCGGCCGGCATCGCGGCGCGCGCGTTCGCGAGCAGCGCATCGGCATCGAGCCGCGGTGTGGCGCGCGGCTCGACGACGAGCCGGTGCGGATACAGCAGCGGCTCGATCTGCGGCTGGAAGCAGTAGAGCGTGCCGGTGATCGCGAGGACCACCAGGAATGGCATGACGAACAGGCCGGCATAGAAGTGCCAGCGCCAGAGCGTCCGGTAGCCGGCGTGGGCGGATTGGGCGGGCGAGAGGGCTCGCTCGACAGTGGTCGACATGGTGTCAGCTCCTTGTGTTCGTTGAGCGGCCACGCCGGCGCGAGCCGGCGGACGTCAACGCGCGTTGCACCCGCCAGCGCGCATCGACGGAACGGGCGGCGCGGCGCCATGCGCGGAAGGGGCGCATGACGGCGCGCCCGCGCGACGCGGGCATGCGGGGGAACGCTTTGAATCGGGTCGTGTGAGACGAACGGCATGCAGGCCCGCGCACGTCGGCGTGCACGAGCCGCTGGGCGGAACCGTCAGCAGAACAGCGGAGGTGCGCGGGAGGGAGGGCGATCGTCGAAGATCGATCGCACGACGGGAATACGGTCGAAGCGAATCCGGAAGCGCCGCGGCGCGACGGCGGGAAACAGCAGCACCCGCAGCACGAACGACGCCAGCGCCGTGAACAGCGCGGCGCCGAATGCGCACAGGCTGTCGCCGCTGCCGGACGACGCTGTCTGGTCGGCATGCGCGTCATGCTTGAGCGCATCGGCGAGCGCCTGCGCATCGTTGGCCGGTGTGATCGGCGCGCCGGCATCGAAACGGGCGGCGAGCGCCGCCACGTTGACGATCAGCGGGCCGCGGCCCGAACACAGCACCACCGAGCCCGCATCCGGACCGTCCGGATCGAGCATCACGGCGCCCGACATCAGCGCGCGGGACAGCAGCGTCACGAGGAGGACCCCCCACAGAAGCTGTCGCGCGGCGCCTGGCCGGTGCAGGAAGTGGCGAAGTGCGTTCATGGCGCGCGATTGTACCTCCGTTTGCGCGGGGGAGCCGGCTGGCACGCTGATTCGCGGTATCAGCCTCGCGTGCGGCCGGAAGCCGATGGGGCGCCCGCTGCGGCTATTCGGTACCGCACGATTCGCCGCCGGCCAGCAGATCGGACAGGTCGGCCGGCGACACGCGCCGCATCGTCCGCTCGACGTCGTGATCGTGGCGGCGCTCGTTCGGGTCGAGATGCTTCTGCGCCTTGCGGCCGTCGCGATTCACGAACACGCCGAGTGCGCCGGCCAGTCGGGATTTCCGGTGCCTGGAGATCATGCGGCGAGGTCGTCGGGCATGCGCGCGCCGCGAATCGGGAGGGGCCGCCGCGGTCGTGCGTGACGCCCGCGGCAGCCGATGCATTGCGCCGGCTCAGGCCGGATACGCATCGTCGACTTTCAGGTTCGCGAGCCGGAACAGCGTGCGCAGCGTCTGCGGATGAATGTCGCGGTGCGCGGCGAGCGACGTCAGCATGAAGTCGAGCACCTTCGCGTAGCGGAGCAGCACGAGGCAGCGCGCGAGATCGGGCGTGCGGCCGCGCATGTCCTCGGCGAGGTGAACCATTTCGGTGGACAGCGAGCGTGCCATCTCGAGTTCCATCTGCTGTTTTTCGGTCCAGTCGGGCAACGGCTGTTCGAGCAGCTTCGCGAGAAAGAGCTGGAACGACGTGTCGGACGAATTGGGCAGCGCATCCATGAAGGGCCTCGTAACTTGCTCGGGTCGTTCGGGCGTGTCCGGTGGATGCGCCCGACGGTGGGTTCGTGTCCGCGCGATGAACGGCGCGGTTGTCACCCGAACGGAATGCAGGTTTCGTACCAGCGCCGCGAGACGATTGTTGAGTATTGTTGAGCCGCGATGCGAGGAGGGCGGCGAGTCCCGCCGGTACTGGGTGGCGGAGGGGATCGAGGCGGCCGTCTACCTGCGCGGCGCGACGCATATCGGGTGCGCGGAGCGGCTCGCCAAGGCGAAATGCTTCACGGATGTAACGTAACGCGGGGGTAAATTGCGCGGCGCGTTCCCCGCCTGTCTGACGAAACGGGCCTGTGCGCGTGCGCCACCCGCACCTGCCAGGCGTCCGGCCCGCCGGAAGCGGTGGGACTGGATGCCCGCCATGGTCGGCAAAAACCGCCCGCGATGCGACGGGTGTTTCAAAACCGAGACGGATTCGCGTGCGGCAATCCGGTTGCGCGCCCCGTCCAACTGGCCCAGCGAATTGAAGGCCAATTGTCCATGGGCAGACGGCGCGCGTTTGCCAACAATCCCCCGATCATCCCTGCGAGGTTCGACATGAGCGTCCATACCTTCTTCTCGGCCAATCTGCTGCTGGCCTACACGGCCTATTTCATCGGTACGGCCAGCCCCGGGCCAAGCAATCTCGCGATCATGTCGGTCGCCGCGAACCAGGGCCGCAAGGCGGCGCTCGCGTTCGCGCTCGGCGTCATTTCCGGGTCGATGCTCTGGGCGACGGTGGCGGCGCTCGGCGTGTCGGCCGCGCTGCTCGCGTGGTCGAAGCTGCTGGTCGCGATCAAGCTCTTTGGCGGGATGTATCTGCTGTGGCTCGCGTTCAAGTCGGGGCGCACGGCGCTGTCGGGCAAGAGGGCGGCGTCGCTGAACGCGGCGGGCGAGCAGCGGCTGTCGCGCTTCTATGTGCGTGGCGCGATGCTGCACCTGACCAATCCGAAAGCGATCCTCGTGTGGGTGTCGATCGTCGCGCTGTCATCGAACGGCGCGGGCGCGTCGCACGGCGCCGTCGTGCCGGGCTGCCTCGCGATCGGGTGCCTGGTGTTCGGCGGTTATGCGCTCGTGTTCTCGATGGACGGTGCGCGCCGGCTGTACGTGCGCGGCCGGCGCGCGATGGAAGCGTGCCTGGCGGTGGTGTTCGGCGTGGCGGGGATCAGGCTGCTGGTGTCGAACGCATGACCGCGCGGCTCGCGGCAACCCGCCACCGCGCCGACGCGCGGCGGCGGGCTCCATCGGGACGGCTTCAGAAAATGAAGCCCGTATTGATGAACTTCGAGTAGTGATCCGACACGATCGAATCGAGCAGCTGCTTGCTGCCTTCGGTCTGCTTCGCCGCGACCATCGAGCGGATCGAGAACGCGCGCAGCGCGTCGCTCACCGACAGCGTGCCTTCCGCCGAATCCTTGCGCCCCGCGAACGGGAACACGTCGGGCCCGCGCTGGCACTGGCAGTTGATGTTCACGCGGCACACCTGGTTCACGAGCGGATCGACGAGCGCGCCGATCTGCGCCGGATCGGAACCGAAGATGCTGACCTGCTGGCCGTGATCCGACGTCGTCACGTAGTCGAGCGCGGTGTCGACATCGTCGAACGGCGCGACCGGAATGATTGGCCCGAACTGTTCCTCGCGGTACAGCTTCATCCCTTCCGACACCGGATACACGACGGCCGGATAGAACAGCGTCTTGCTGAACTCGCCGCCCGAATGGTTGACGACCTGCGCACCCTTGGCCTTCGCGTCGTCGATCGCGTCCGTCATGTAGGCCGTGCGATGCATGCCGGGCAGCGGCGTGATGCTGACGCCTTTCTCCCACGGCATGCCGATCTTCAGCTGTTCGAGCGCGGCGGTGAAGCGCTTCAGGAATTCATCGACGATCGAGCGGTGCACGAGCAGCATCTTCAGCGCGGTGCAACGCTGGCCGTTGAACGACAGCGCGCCGAGCAGGCATTCCTTCACGGTGAGGTCGAGATCGGCGTCGGGCAGCACGATCGCCGCGTTCTTCGCGTCGAGGCCGAGGATCGCGCGCAGCCGGTGCGACTTCGGGTGCTGCTTCTTCAGGTGGTCGGCCACCTTGCTCGACCCGATCAGCGCGAGCACGTTGATCTTGCCCGACGCGAGCATGTGCGGCACGACCACCGCGCCCGGCGCATAGATCGTGTTGATCACGCCCTTCGGGAACGCGTCGCGGAACGCGTCGAGCAGCGGCTCGAACAGCAGCGTGCCGTACTGGGGCGGCTTGAACACCACGGTGTTGCCCATCAGCAGCGCGGGGATCAGCGTCGCGAAGGTCTCGTTCAGCGGATAGTTGTACGGGCCCATGCACAGCACGACGCCTAGCGGCGTGCGGCGGATCTGGCCGATCGTGCCTTCGGCGATCACGAAGCGCGAATTCGCGTTGTCGAGTTCCTTCAGCGCGTCGATCGTCTGCGTCATGTACGTGACGGTGCGGTCGAACTCCTTCTGCGAATCGGCGAGGCTCTTGCCGATCTCCCACATGATCAGGTTCACCACCCGCTCGCGCTGCGCGACCATCCGCTTGATGAAATCCTGCATGCACGCGATGCGCTGCTCGACCTTCATCGTCGGCCACTCGCCGCGGCCCGCATCGTAGGCGCGCACCGCGGCGTCGAGCGCCGCGTCGCTTTCCGTTTCGCCCATCACCGGGTAGCTGCCGATCTCGACCTGCTCGACGCCGCCGTCCGCCTGTCGCACGCACACCGGCGACAGCACGGTCTTGGTCGCGCCGTCCCACGGCCGTAACTCGCCGTCGACGAGCGACACGCGCTGGTGAATCGGCGAAGCGAGCCGGTACTCGGCGGGGATGTCCTGAAAGGCGGGAAACAATTGCTGCAGGGAGGCGGAATCGGGCATGACGGTCTCGTTTGACGGGGTGTCCGGGAAGGACGGGCGATGCGAATCCTGAGCTGAGCGATCCTCGATCCTGAATCGGCATCATGACGCGCGAACGACGACGCGTCACGCGTGGGCATGGCCGAATCAATGATTGGAACCAGTTCCATTAAAAAGGAACGCCGGCGTGAACGCAAGATTTGCCGAACCGTGCCGTGTGCATCGTAAGCATTCAGAAAGACTGTTGCCGAATGCCTGGTATAACGCGCCAACCACACTCGCAAACGTTTCCCTTGGGCCGGATTGCGCGGATAATTTCCCGGCGCGACGAAGAAAAACATGAAGCGAACCTGAGAGCACACGTAGTGAAGAACAGTAGAAGGTCCGCCGCGCTGCCGATGCGAGGTCGGCTGCCCGGAGCGCCGGATCGGGGTTGCCCGGTCCGGCGCGCACCGGACTTCGCATGCGTTCCGCCTGCTTCGGCGGATGCTTCGTGATCCTCTCCAGTCCCGTCGTCGTCCTCCCCCCGAATCCCGCCTTTTGCCTGGCCCTTCATCGCCTGATGCGGCCGATGCGATTCTTTCGTTTTAATTACAAATAAGCCATATTGAAGCGCGAAATAGAAAGGCATTCGTCAGGAATGCAGAGCGCCATGCGTATGCCCGTTGTGGACAGGCGACAGGTTAAAAATTAACTAAAAATACGAATCATTCTCGTTTAATATTTCGCTCCGTTACAAGCCGTGACGGAACGTCACGGCTTGTTTCGTGCCGGGCTTGCCGGCCGGCAGCCATTCGCGCCGGTCGTCCACCGGCCCGCCAGCGCGACGAGGCGATCCCCCGCGCGCCGTTTCCTGTTCACGGAAAGGATTTCGCCAGCCGATTCACTGCGTGGTTCGCGCGTTGGCCGGATGCGTTTTCGTTCGCCGTTTTCCCTCAGCCTCTACTTCAACGATGAAACTCAACAAGAGCGCGTGCCATGCGCTGCTGATCGCCACGTCGCTGGCCGGCGCACGCACCTCCTTCGCGCAGGCAAGCGACGCCGCCGCGACCCTGCCCGCGATCTCCGTCAATGCAACCGCCGAGCATGCGTCATACGACGGCGGCCGCTCGCGGGCGGCGACCAAGACCGACATGTCGCTGATGGACGTGCCGCAGACGGTGAACGTCGTGCCGCACGCGGTGATCGAGGACCAGAACGCGACGTCGATGCAGGATGCGCTGCGCAACGTGCCGGGCGTCGGCTTCTCGGTCGGCGATGGCCAGCGCGACCAGATCACGATCCGCGGCTTCAACAGCATCACGGACCAGTACGTCGACGGCATCCGCGACGATGCGCTCTACTATCGCGACCTGTCGAACGTCGACCGCGTCGAAGTGCTGAAGGGGCCGGCGGCCGTGCTGTACGGGCGCGGCTCGGCAGGCGGCATCGTGAACCGCGTGTTGAAGCGGCCGCTGGCGACGCCGGTCAACGACGTCGGCGTGACGCTCGGCACGCGCGGCGAGCGGCGCGGCGAATTCGACCTCGGCTGGAACGCGAACGATGCGGCGCGTTTCCGGATCACCGGCGCGGCCGAGAACTCGAACAGCTTCCGCGACCAGTTCCAGCTCAACCGCCAGGCGATCGCGCCGTCCGCGCAGTTCAAGCTCGACAGCGACACGGTGCTGAACGTCGAATTCGACTACCTGCACGACCGCCGTACGTCTGACCAGGGGCTGCCCGCGTATCTCGGCCGCCCGGTCGATGTGCCGATCAACACGTACTACGGCTCGGCCGACGCGGCGAACAGCTCGTACAACGACGTCTCCGCGAAGAGCGCGACGGTGTCGCTCGACCATCGCTTCAGCGATTCGCTGTCGTTCCATGGCGCGATCCGCGCGTACGACTTCTCGCTCGAACGCAAGAACTACGTGACGTACGAGCCGATCAAGACCGCCGCGCACCCGGTCGTGACGCTCGACCAGTCGACGCGCCAGCGCACCGACCACGGCATCGACGGGATGTTCGAGCTCACGCAGAAGACCTCGCTGTTCGGCATGCGCCACGAGCTGCTGTACGGGCTCGAACTGTCGCAGCAGCAGAAGTTCGACACGATCTACAGCGTGTCGAAGGTGGCGACCTACGATCTGTTCGATCCGCAGGCGGTGATCCTGCCCGGCGTGCCGGCCGGCGCGCGGGCGAAGACGAACGCGTCGACCGTCGTCGGGCTCGCGGGGGTCTACGCGCAGGACCTGATTTCGCTGACCGAACACTGGAAGGTGCTCGCGGGGCTGCGCTTCGACTACCTGAACCAGATCCGCCACGACTACACGTCGTCGAACGTCAACCTCGACCGCACCGATCGCGCGTGGAGCCCGCGCGTCGGCCTGATCTACGAGCCGCTCGACTGGCTGACGCTGTACGGCTCGTTCAGCCAGTCGTTCTCGCCGCTGGCCGACACGCTGATCAGCGCCGGCGCGTTCGCGAACGGCGCCGCGCTCGCGCCGCAGAAGACCACCGCGTATGAAGTCGGCTCGCGTTTCGATCTCGGCGGCAAGGCGACGGCCAGCGTTGCGCTGTTCGACATGCGCCAGACCAACCAGCAGATCGGCGACCCGGCGAATCCCGGCTATGCGCTGCCGATCGGCACGCAGCACGTGCACGGGATGGAGCTGGGCTTTACCGGCGAGATCGCGCCGAAGTGGTCGGTGTATGCGGGCTACGCGTACCTGAACGGCACGGTCGACGGCTCCGCGCAATCGACGGCGGCGGGCGTCGCGGTATCGAGCAACACGCCGGGGCTGATGCCGCGTCACAGCGCGAACCTGTGGCTCAAGCGCGAGCTGCCGTACGGTTTCTACGCGGCGGCCGGCATGCAGTTTCAGTCGGCGCGCTACACGTCGGCGAGCGACCTCGTCACGCTGCCGTCGTTCACGGTGTTCAACCTGGGGGCCGGGTATCGCAGCAAGAAGGTCGACGTGACGCTCACGCTCGACAACCTGTTCGATCGCCGCTACTTCATCGCCGCGCACGGCAACGCGGACCTGTACAACATGCCCGGCGATCCGCGCACGCTGACCGCCACGGTGAAGTGGCACATGTAACGCACGAGTCATGCGTCATGCGCGCGCGGCCATGGCGGTTGCCCGGCAACATCGCTGTGACGCGCGCGTCGATCGGCGCAGTGAACGCGCGGGACGGGTTCGGGCGATCGTGCTTCATGCCGAGGGGGCGACCGGCAGGCAGGGCGACGTCGGTCACGAGCGCGCCGGCAGGTGACTGACCGGCGCGCTTGACATATCCTGCACGCGATCGCGCGGGAGCGGCGTCGCAGCGAACGTCCGCACTGCACGGCGGATTCAACCGGTCGATGCAACAGCTCGATCGAGTCGATCGGAATGCCGCGATTGAAAGACCCCCCATCTAACAATCACACGCCATGAAAATAAAACGAACGATGTCGGCCGTCGCCTTGGCCGCCCTGCTGAATGGATGCGTCCTCCCGAGCCCGATCGAGCGTCACGACGCAACCCGGGACCAGCAATCCGGTTACGTGTCGAGTGCGGCCAGAACGAGGTCCGCGTACGGATACGTGCTTCATCTGAAAAACACGGCGACTGACGCGACGTATGCGTTGCAGATCAACAGCGGGTTTCCCATCGAAAGAGTCTTTGACGGGCCGGACACGCCGCCGCAGATCAACATGATCAAGGTGCCTCCCGGCAACTACACGTTGACGGGCTGGAGCGCATACGAATGGGGAACCCACATGAAGCGCATCGAGAAAAAGTTCGACGCGCTGTCGTCTTTCGCCGAGCCGTTTTCGGTCGCGCCCGGGGCGGTCGTGTTCCTGGGAGACTTCGTGACGGACGATCAAGTCACGAGAAGATCGCTTTCGTATGCCTCGGTACATTACAAAATAATCCCGCAGCCGATTGGCGTCGACGTTGCGCGCGACGAGTTCGTGAACGCCTACCCGACATTCAAGGAAGCCAGTTTCACCTGCCGATTCTGTTCGTTCGATGAGTCCGCAGGTCGCCGCACGTTTCGTTTCACCGCGCCCTGACCCGGCGCATCCCGATCGCGCGCCGGTCAGGCGTGACGTTTCCGGCGGCGTGCGCGGTACGGCCGCGCACGCCGGCTTCACTCGACGTCTTCGTCGTCCTCTGCGTCCGCCGCGTCACCTTCTCCTTCCGGCGCCGCATACGCGCTCGCCTGCTCGAGCAGCCAGCCGCGAAACAGCTCCAGCGGCTTGCTGTGGCTGAACTCCGTCGGATACACGAGGTAGTACGCGGAATCGCCGACGGTCGCCGCGTCGCACGGCACCATCAGCCCGAGCTGCTGCAACTGTTCCTCGACGAAGAATTTCGGCACGAGCGCGACGCCGAGCCCGGCCGCGGCCGCGCTGATCAGCATCGTGTGCAGCTCGTAGCGCACGCCCTGCATCGTGCGGATGTCCTCGACGCCGTGCGTCTCGAACCACTGCGCCCACGCGCCGGGGCGCGTCGTCGAGTGCAGCAGCGGGTAGGCGAGCAGATCCTCGACGCTGCGCACGGGCCCGTCGAGCAGCGCCGGCGAGCAGATCGGCACGACTTCCTCGCCGAACAGGTAGTCGGACGACGTGCCGGGCCAGGTCGGCTTGCCGTAGTGGATCGCGGCCTCGAAGTGGGTGTCCTCGAACGAGAACAGGTCGGTGCGGCTACCCATGTTCACGCGCACGTCGGGTGTGCGGTCGTAGAAGCTCTTGATGCGCGGGATCAGCCAGTGCGACGCGAAGGTCGGCAGCACCGCCAGCTCCAGGTAGCCGCCGCCGCTGCCGTGCGCGATGATCGACAGCGTGTCGCGGTCGAGCGCCTCCAGCGCGCGCCGCACCTGCGTGCCGTACAGCTTGCCGGCGCGCGTCAGCACGACGCGCTGCTTCACGCGGGCGAACAGCCGCACGCCGAGGCTCGCCTCGAGCGTCGCGATCTGCCGCGATACCGCGCTTTCGGTCAGGAACAGCTCCTTGGCCGCGTGCGTGAAGCTTTCGTGGCGCGCGGCGGCTTCGAAAGCCACGAGCGCGCCCATGTTGGGGATCTTGAATTTGCGCATGATGTTCGTTTGTCTGACGATCAGGCCCGCGCGACACAAGGCGGGAGGCGGAGCAGCGGAGCGGCCGATAATTCCAAAAACTCATCACGTATCAATTTAATCTCGCTTTACGCTCGGCTGCAACCCTTTGAATAATGCTCCCCACGCAAGGCCACGCGCCCGCTGGGCGGCCGGCCGACGAGTTGCCGGCACGTTTGCCGGCGGTCCCCCGAGACGAGAATCCTGATGCGCAATCCGAATATCGAGAGCTTGCTGACGAAGCTGCTGGGACAGGCGAAGACCGACGCCCTGTTCTCGACCCTGAACATGCCGGCCATCCTCGCAGAATGGGAGGACGGCGTCGTCACGCGCGCGGAAATCGCGCAGGCGATGAACATGGCGCTGTTCGAAGGGCTGCTCGAACGTTCGGCGAACGGCCGCGCGTATACGGCCGACGCGATCGAAAGCGGCGGCTCGGTCTATTTCGACCACGGCGCGCTGCGCACGGTGCGCTGGCCGCACACGGGCGCGCTGCCGCCGGGCGAGGCCGCGTTCACGCGCATCCTGCGTCCGCTCGGCTTCCGCCTGAACGGCCGCTACCCGCTCGACAAGCTCGGCATGACGGGCCGTGCGTATGCGCATGAAGACGCACCGGACGAAATCGCGCAGTTCTTCGTCAGCGAGCTGCATCCGGAACGTTTCTCGAAGGAATTCCAGCAGGCCGTGACGAACGTGGTGAGCACGTCGCGCGATCCGCTGTCGCCGGCGGCTGTCGCGCTGCTGTGGGAAGTCGAGCGCGAAGGCTGGCTGCCGCTGGAGGCCGCGCACGCGCTGCTGCCGGAGATCGTCGGGGCGTTCGCGCGCCAGCACGACCTGCCGAACGAACTCGACTACGACACGCTGCTGCTCGAATCGGCGGAAATGGCGTGGATCTCGACCGAAGGCAATGCGTTCAACCATGCGACCGACCGCGTCGCCGACGTGTTCAAGCTGGCCGACGACGAGAAGGCGAAGGGCCGCCCGATGAAGCCGGAAGTCGAGCGTTCGCGCTCGGGCCGCGTGTTCCAGACCGCGTATCGCGCGGATATCGTCGAGCGCGAATTCCGCACGCGCGACGGCGGCACGGTGAAGCGCAACGTGCCGGGTTCGTTCTACGAGTTCATCACGCGCAAGCGCACGTTCGACCAGGCGGCGCGCCGCTGGGTGACCGACCTGCGTTTCGATGCCGGCAACGCGCAGGGCATCTTCAAGATGACGGCGAACGCGGCGAAGTAACGCTGGCGAAGGAGCCAGCGGTGCGTGCGGCGGCGCGATCGCCGTGCCGGCACCGGCGGGCCGCCGCCGATGGAAAGGATGACCGATCGGGCAGGGCGCGACCGCGTCCTGCCCGATTGCGTGTGGCGGCGTGCGTCAGTCGCGCGGCGCCGTCGCGTCGCGCAAGGTCCGCGCGTCGTAGCGACGCGCGCTGTCCGCCGCGGTCCCCGGTTCGACGACGCGGAACGTGGCCGGATCGGCGCCGTCGATCTCGACGAGGCTCACGTAGCCGACGATATACGCATGCTTGCTGTCGCGCGCGAAATCTTCGTCGAGGAACTCGAGCGTCGGCAGGTGCACGCGTTTCGTCGAGACCGGCCGGCGCCCGAAGAACAGCTTGTCGCCGGCGCGCAGGAACGTCGGGTGCAGCACCTGGAGCGCGCTGGCCGGCACGTCGACCTGCAGCGGCTTGCCGTCGCAGAACAGGCGCTCGCCGTCCCACGCGTAGCTGCCTTCGACCTGCAGCCGATCCGGGTCGATGCCTTTCTTGACGACGCCGAGATGAAACGCCCGCGTCGCGTCGCGCGCCCAGCCGCCCGACAGCACGCGGAACGCGGCCGGATCGGCGCCGCGCAGCGGCTGCGGCTGGGAGGGCGTGAACGCGTAGAACACCGTGACGCCATCGGTGAAATAGTGCGGGCCGAGCACGCGCAGCGCATCGATCGGCTGGTCGGAGAAACGGGTCAGCTCGATCGGCATCTCGGCACTGACCCGGTATGCCCAGTGAATGCCGTGTGCGTCGCCGCACAGCCAGTCGACCGCACCGAAATCGAACCGCGTCTCGCGCGCGGCGAAGGTCGCGGGATCGAAGCCCGTGAGCGTCGCGTCCCCGAATCGCACCGTCGTGTCGGCCGCCGGCTGCTGCTGCCGATGCCACCAGTAGTCCCGCAGTTCGGGGCGCATCGTGAAGAAGCCGCGCCAGTCGTCGAACATGCGCGTCTCCTGCACCGTCTGCCGCTCGCCGGATTCGATCGGGCCGGCCCGGTCGGTGCATCGCAGGGTGCCGGCCTCGTCGGGCCCGCACAGGAAGCTCGCGCGATCGATGTCCTTCGGCCGGCCGTAGTAGTAGACGCGATCGGCATCGGCGAAGTAGCCGCCCGGGAAGCCGATCGCGCTCGCGCCATGCGAGCCGTTGATGCGGCGGCCGTTCATGTAGATCGATTCGTCGTCGGTCGCGATGTACTCGTGCTCGCACCGCTCGAACGTCACGCCGCGGCCGTCGGCCGGCCGGTTCCAGGTTTCGTAGACGAGCGGCCGGAAGGCGTGCGGGCTGCGCGTGCGGATCGTCCTGCCGGTGATGTAGTACGCCTGCCGCGCATCGCGCGCGTAGCGCTGGTTCAGGATCTCGAATGTCTCGAGATCGGCATCCTCGATCCGGTAGTAATACAGCCTCGCCATCGCGCTGCCGAGTTGCCCTTGCACGATCACGTGTACGCCGTCGGTGAACCAGCGGCCGCCGATGCAGCGGAACGCGTGCGGCCGTTCGATCGGCAGCGGCCTGCCGTCCTTGCCCCACAGCGGCAGGCCGTCCGGGCGGCGGATCACGGTGTCGCCGGCGATCGCGTAGTCGGGATGGTTGGTGTCCTGCAGGGGTGGCTGGGGCATGGCGGATGGCGCGCGGGCGTCGTGGCGGTCGCCGTAGTATGCCGTGGAATACGGGCGGCGCGCGCCGGCGCCGCGCCGTCAGAAGATGTGCGTGATCAGATAGAACAGCACCAGCAGCCCGACCGGTACGCCGAGCAGCCAGGCGATCAGGTATTTGCCCATGTCGTTGTCCTGGTGGCCGCGACGCCGTGGGCGCCGCGGCGGTTGCGTTGTCGCGTTACAGCTCGCGGTCGAATTCCTTCAGCTGCTTCTCGGCCGCGTCGCGGGCGATCCCGTAACGCTCCTGGATCTTGCCGGCCAGATACTCGCGATTGCCGTCCGCGACGGCCAGGTCGTCGTCGGTCAGCTTGCCCCACTTGGCCTTCAGCTTGCCGGAGAGTTGCTTCCACTGGCCCTTGATCTTGTCCTCGTTCATCGTGTGCTCCTTGTCATGCAGGGATAAAGGAAGGCGCGGCGGCGTGCCGCGCCGGGAGGTCAGGCCTTTGCCTTCAGGCCGGATGCGTCGACGTGCTTCACGCCCTTGACCGCGCGCGACACGGCAATCGCCTTCTTCACGGCGATCTTCGTCGGCAGCACGCCGGTCAGCGTGACGACGCCGTCGACCGTCGTCACGCTGATGTCGACGCTCTTCAGGCCGTCGACGGTGGCCAGCCGGCTCTTCACCTTGGTCGTGATCCACGTGTCGGTGACGGGCTGGTTCGATTCGGCCTTCATGCCGTTGTCGGTCGATGCGTCCTGCGCAACCGCGTTCGTGAGCGGCGCGGCGCCGAGCAGGAAAGCCGCGCTGACGGCGAGCAGCGTCGAAAGGTGGCGGGTCTTGTTCATGGATGGGTCCTCCTTCGGGAAAAACGTGTCAAATCCAAATGAGCGATTGCGAGCCGTGTCGTCCGTCACCGGGCGATCGGCGTGTCGTAGCCGGGCTCGCGCGGCGGGGTGTCCGGGCGCGGCACGTCGGGCGGCAGCGGAACCGGCGGATCGGTGCCGGGCGGCGGTTCGGGCGGGCTGTCCGGAGGCGGCTCGGGCCGTGTCGGATCGGGTGTCTGATGCAGCTTCATCGTGCTTCTCCTCCACGGTTCGGAAAGGCAGCGCATGAGCGCCGATGCAGTACCAGCGTACCCACGCGAACGGGCGCCGACATCGCGCAAATTCACCTGATCGGCTAGTGCGTTTGCACGGGATGTCGTCAAGGGGAGGCGCTGCGCGTGGTGGCGGGGACGCGCGGGAAGCCGGTGCGGCGGATGTCTTGGGGATCGGCGAGGTGCCGCACGGAGGCGGCGCGGCGCGAATGTACTATGACGAATAGTGCATTCGCATCTGTCGCGCACCGGTGCGGCACGCGATCATCGCCCCACGCGCCGGCCGGCGTGGCGCGTGTCGGCGCAGCGGCAACCGGGCCGGCGGTCATGCAGACGACAGGGACAACCATTCGATGAACGAACAGGTAAACGAACAGGCGCTGAAGTCGCATACCGACCGGCGCCAGCTGCACCAGATCATCGCGGGGCTCACCGAGGGCGTGATCCTGATCGAGCCCGACCAGCGGATCGTCTGGGCGAACGAGGCCGCGCTCGCGATGCATGGCGTGACCGAGCTGCAGGCGCTCGGCGCGACCGTCACCGATTACCGCGAGCGCTTCCGGCTGCGCTACCGGAACAACCACCCGGTGCGCGACGGCCACTATCCGATGGATCGCGTGATCGCGGGCGAGGAGTTCAGCGACGTGACGGTCGAAGTCGAATCGGCCGCCGACGAGACCGTGAGCTGGGTCCACCGCATCCGCAGTCTCGTGCTGACGAACGCGGCCGGCGAACCCGACTGCCTCGCGCTCGTGCTGCACGACGCGACGGAATGGGCGAGCGCCGAGGAGCGCTTCGAGCGCACCTTCAACGCGAACCCGGCGCCGGCCGTGATCTGCCGGCTCGCCGACCTGCGCTACGTGAAGGTCAACCAGGGCTTTCTCGACATGACCGGCTACGCGCGCGACGACGTGCTCGGCCGCTCGGTGTACGAGGTCGACGTGCTCGAACAGGCCGAGCGGCGCGAACTCGCGATCGAGCGGCTTGGCGAAGGCGCGACGATTCCGCAGATGGAGGCCGTGCTGAAGCGCGCGGACGGCAGCGCGAAGGCCGTGGTCGTCGCCGGGCAGCCGATCGACATGAACGACGAGGCCTGCATGCTGTTCACGTTCATGGATCTCGAGCCGCGCAAGCAGGCCGAGCGCGCGCTGCGGCAGAGCGAGGAACGCTTCGCGACGGCGTTCCGGATGGCGCCGGTCGCCACCGCGATCGTCACGGCCGAGCGCTTCGAATTGCTCGACGTGAACGATGCGTTCGCCACGATGACGGGCCATGCGCAGGACGACCTGCTCGGCAAATCCGCGGACGAGATCGGGCTGTGGGCCGAACGCGGCGCGTGGCAGCGCATCGAAGGCCGGCTCGCGCGCGACGGCAACGTGCGCAACGCCGACGTGCAGATTCGCACGCGCGAAGGCGATGTGCGCGATTGCGTCGTGTCGGCCGACCCGGTCGCGATACACGGGCGCGACTGCCTGCTCGTCGCGCTGCTCGACATCAGCGATCGCAAGCGCACGGAGATGGAGCTCGTCTACGCGATCGAAACGGCGATGCAGGATGCGTCATGGTTCAGCCGCACGCTGATCGAGAAGCTCGCGAACGTGCGGCGCGCGAATGCGCCGGATGCGGGCGCCCAGCTGTCGGACCTGACCGCGCGCGAGCGCGACGTGTTCGACCTGCTGTGCCACGGCCTGGCCGACAAGGAAATCGCCGGCCGCCTCGGGCTCGCGCCGAACACCGTGCGCAATCACGTCGCGACGATCTACGCGAAGCTCGACGTGCACAGCCGCGGCGAGGCGATCGTGTGGGCGCGCGAACGCGGGATCGTCGGCGCGGCCGACGCGAATGGCGCGCGCGGCGAGAAGGGTGGCGAAAAGGGCAAGGACTGACGCCGTCGGTACGAATGCACCATGTGCGCTGGTGCATCCGCATCTGCCGCGCGCGGCGCCCGCTTGCGATCCTGTCCATTCGGCGGTGCGGCGCTGGCCGTCACATCGCCGGTTCTCCCCAACCATCGCAGGAGACGACCATGGACAGGAATCGCATCGAAGGCAGGCTCAAGCAGGTCAAGGGTTCGGTCAAGGAAGCGCTCGGCAAGGTGACGGGCGACCGCAAGACGGAAGCGGAAGGCGTCGCCGAACAGCAGGCCGGCAGGATTCAGGAGCAGGCCGGCGAGGCGGCCGATGCGGTGCGCAAGCAGACGGGCACCGATCGGCGCTGACCGATGACGCGGCGCCGCAGGCGTCGCGCTGGCCGGCCGGGTCTTCATTGCAATGGTGATGAGCCGCCGGCATGACCGCCGCCGGCCTTGATGGACGGGCGCCGGCGCGGTATCCCACGGCGACTATCGACCCACGGCCCGCCGTTGCGCGGGCCGCGGGCCGGCCGCGAACGCGGAACTTGATGATAAATCCTCACAACATAGTTCCGAATTTTCGTTTGCTGCACGGGTATTGGCTACCCACAATCCATTCACCTCTTTCGCGATGAAAGGCTCTTCGGAGACGGAGCCGCGGCGATCGACCGGCCGGTTTGCGGGCATCGCATGACGCCCCGGCGGCGGACGAGATGACCGGCACGCGGGAAGTTGCCGACGCGCGGCGGTCGCGCGTTGCATCCCGGCCCCCAGAACAAGGATTGTCATGACGTTCCGCATTCGTTCGCTTTCCGGCGTCGCATTGACCGCCGCGATCCTCGCGCTCCAGACCGGCGCGGTTCATGCGCAGGAGACGGTCGTCAAGGTCGGCGTGGCCGGCCCGCTGACGGGCGGTGGCGCCGCGTACGGCAAGGACATCGAGAACGGCGTGCGCATGGCCGTCGACGAAGCGAATGCCGCGCATACGACGGTGGGCGGCAAGCCCGTGAAGTTCGTCGTCGCGTCGCAGGACGACCAGAGCGATCCGCGCACCGGCGTGCAGGCCGCGCAGCAGCTCGCGGACGCGCAGGTGGCCGTCGTGATCGGCCACTTCAATTCCGGCACGACGCTGCCCGCCTCGAAGATCTACGCGAAGGCCGGCATTCCGATGATCACGCCGTCGGCGACCAATCCCGACATCACGCGCGCCGGTCTCGGCACCGTGTACCGCGTGATCGCAACCGACACGCAGAACGCCGGCAACGCAGGCGCCTATGCGGCGAGCGTGACCCGGGCGAAGCGCATCGCGATCATCGACGACCGCACCGCGTTCGGCCAGGGCGAAGCCGACGAATTCGAGAAGGCCGTGAAGGCGAACGGCGGCACGATCGTCGCGCGCGAATTCACGAACGACAAGGCGGTGGACTTCAGCGCACAGCTCACGAAGATCAAGAGCACCCAGGCCGATCTGGTGTTCTTCGGCGGGCTTGACGCACAGGCCGCGATGCTCGTGAAGCGCATGCGCCAGCTCGGCATCCGTGCGCAGTTCCTCGCGGGCGGCGGCGTGATGAACGCGAACTTCATCAGGCTGGCCGGCAATGCGGCGGAAGGCGCGGCCGTGTGGGAATACGGGCAGCCGCTGTCGCGCCTCGCGAAGGGCAAGGAGTTCGAAACGAAATTCAAGCAGAAGTACGGCATCGACATGCTCGCGTATGCGCCGTTCGCGTACGACGCGACGTGGATCGCAATCAATGCGATGCAGAAGGCGAACTCGACGAAGCCGGCCGATTTCAACGGCGCGCTGAAGGGCACGCGCTACGACGGCATCACGGGCACGATCGCGTTCACGAACACGGGCGACCTGAAGAACCCGAGCTCGACGCTGTATGAGGTGAAGAACGCCGCGTGGCAGCCCGTCACGACGAAATCGGCGGATTGAACGCACCACGCGCGCGGACTTTCGCGGCGATGCCGGACGTGCTGAAATGCCATCGGCGACCGGTTGCGCTCGCGGCGCACGCCGGTGTTGCCGCCGCACGAGCCTGCCCACGCGACGCCGCGCGTGACGCGGCACGAACAACCCACGGGTGGGGCCGGCTGGCCGCGCCCAACATGTGCAACGGGAGTCAGTCGTGAGTTCTCAAGTCGTCATCGTCGGCGGTGGTGTGATCGGCAGCTCGATCGCCTATTTCCTGCGCGCCACCGATCCCACGGTTTCCGTGACCGTCATCGAGCGCGACCCCACCTACGCGCGATCGTCGTCGGCGCTGTCGGCCGCGTCGATTCGCCAGCAGTTCTCGACGCCGCTGTCGATCGAGATGTCGCTGTTCGGCATCGACTTCCTGCGCACGATCGGCGAACGGCTCGAAGTGGACGGCCACCGGCCGTCGATCGACCTGCACGAAGGCGGCTACCTGTTCCTCGCGACGCCGGCCGGCGATGCGACGCTGCGCGAGAACCATGCGTTGCAGACGAGCCTCGGCGCGGACATCCGGCTGATGGATCGCGATGCGCTGCGCGCGAAGTTTCCGTGGCTGAACGTCGACGATCTCGTGTCCGGCGCGTATGGCGTGAGCGGCGAAGGCTGGTTCGACGGCTACGGGCTCGTGCAGGCGCTGCGCAAGAAGGCGCAGGCGCTCGGCGCGCGTTATGTGGCGGCCGATGTGAAGTCGGTGGAGCGCGACGGACGCAAGATCACACACGTCGTGACGGGCGACGGCGAGCGTTATGCGTGCGACACGCTGGTCAACGCGGCCGGTGCGTGGACGCGCACGCTGTCGTCGATGATGGGCATCGACATTCCCGTGTATGCGCGGCGCCGCAGCATCTTCAACGTGTCGTCGCCGGCGAAGCTCACGGATTGCCCGCTGCTGATCGATCCGACCGGCGTGTATTTCCGGCCGGAAGGGCGCACGTATATCTGCGGGACGTCGCCGAGCCCGGATCGCGACCCGGACGACCTGCCGCTCGACGAAGTCGATCACGACCTGTTCGACGAGGTGATCTGGCCGACGCTCGCGAATCGCGTGCCGGAGTTCGAGGCATTGCGCGTGGAGAACTGCTGGTCCGGGTACTACGAGTACAACGTGTTCGACCACAACGCGATCATCGGGTATCACCCGGAACTCGACAACGTCGTGTTCGCGAACGGCTACAGCGGCCACGGGCTGCAGCAAGGGCCGGCGACGGGGCGCGGCGTCAGTGAACTCATTCTGGGCGGGCGTTACGACACGCTCGACCTGTCGACGCTCGGCTGGTCGCGCGTGCTGGAAAACCGGCCGATCGTCGAAAAGAACGTCGTGTAGCGCGGCGTAACCCGCCCGGTAGGGTGGGCGGGATTCTCCTTGTGTCTCGACTCATTGGCCCGACCGTGTCGGGCCTTTTTTGTTGCGCGTGGTGGCGCGTGTCAGCCTGCGCCGTAGACCGCGTCGCGCAGATCGAGCGTGTACTGGCCGTTCATTCCTTCGTAGAGCGTGTTCGACAGCGACACGACGGTGAGCCCGCGGGCGCGGTCGACGAACCACGAATGGCCATAGACGCCGCCCCAGCGCCAGGTGCCCACGGACTCCGGCGACGCGGCCGCTTGCGGGTCGCGCAACACCGAAAATCCGATCCCGAAACCCGCGCCGGGCAGGTCGGGCAACGCGAGGTTGCCGGTGTGGACGCGCCCCATCTCGTCGACCAGGTCGGCCGGCAGCAGCGTGCCGCCGCCCGCCCGTAGCGTGTCGAGCACGTTCAGCACGTCGCCGGCGGTGCCGACCATCCCGGCGCCGCCCGACGCGAACGCTTCCGGGTCGAGCGCGCGCGACGGCGAGTACGTCACGCCGACGGTTCCCTCGAAGATGGGCACGGTTTCGCCCTCGGCGAGCCGATGCGGCTGCGGCGTGTCGTTGACGTAGGGCGTCGCGAGCCGCGCGGCGTCGCGTGCGACGAATCCCGTGTCGCGAATGCCGAGCGGGCGGAGCACCAGCGCATCGATTGCAGCGGCGAGCGGCAGCCCGCTGACGGCCTCGATGACCGCGCCGACGACGTCGATCGAGAGCGAGTAGTTCCAGCCGGTTCCGGGTGTGTACTGCAACGGCACGCTCGCGATCCTGCGCAGGTTTTCGGCGAGCGTGATCGATGCGCCATCGAGCCCGTCGGAGACACCCGCTCGTGCATACGCGCACATCGCGTCGGCTTCCGCGTAGCGATAGCCGAGGCCGGCGGTGTGCGTGAGCAGGTGACGCACCCTGATCACCGGCACGCTGCCGTCACGCAGCGCCGGACGGAACTCGGGCAGCCAGCGCGTGACGTCGTCGTCGAGCGACAGCTTGTGCTGTGCAACGAGCGCCATGGCGGCCGCCGAGACGATCGGCTTCGTCACCGACGCGAGCCTGAACAGCGTGTCCTCCTGCATCGGCGTGCGCGCTTCGCGGTCGGCGAACCCGGCTGCGCGGCGATAGACGAGTTCGCCGTTGCGTGCGATCAGGACGACCACACCGACGAGGCGTTGCGTTTCGAGTTGGCGGGACAGTACCGCATCGACGCGCTCGGCGAGCGCGGGATCGGCCGACGGCTGCCGTGATGATGCTCGGTTGGGGATCATCGAAGACTCTGTCGTGAAGGGGGGAGTCGACATGGTAGGCGGCACGCGGCGAAAGTGCCATTTGTCCATACATGGAACAGGGCTTCGAGGGCTTCGTGCGCTGCAACGGTCGGCGTGGACGGCCGCGGGGCGCCCACGTCGGGCATGCGCCGGGCGGCCGACAAAATATGCGCCAAGCGGCGTGCGGGGTTCGTTAGAATCTGCTTTCGTCGAGACAATAACGCAATTGCATGGGTGCAGCGCGGTATCGCATGACGGACACTGCTTGCCCAGATTCCATCGTTCATCTTTCACCGGAGGCGAGCATGCCAGGATTACTTCCCGATGTTGACCGCGAGGGGCTCCTCGAATATTCGGTGGTGTACACCGATCGCTCGGTCAACCATATGTCGCAGCGCTTTCAGCGCGTCATGCGCGACATCTCCGGCACGCTGAAGAAAGTCTACAACGCGAAGTCCGTCGTGATCGTCCCCGGCAGCGGGACGTTCGGCATGGAAGCCGTCGCGCGGCAGTTCGCAACGAACAGGAAGTGCCTGGTCATCCGCAATGGCTGGTTCAGCTTCCGCTGGTCGCAGATCTTCGACATGGGCAGCATTCCGTCCGAAACGACGGTGCTGAAGGCGCGCCCGGTCGAAGCGGGACGGCAGGCCGCGTATGCGCCGGCCCCGATCGATGAAGTGGTCGCCGCGATCAAGGAACACAAGCCGGATCTGGTCTTTGCGCCGCACGTCGAAACCGCGTCCGGGATGATGCTGCCCGACGGGTATCTGCGCGCCGTGGCGGATGCCGTGCATGCGGTCGGCGGGATGTTCGTGCTGGATTGCATCGCATCCGGCACGGTGTGGGTCGACATGCAGGCGAGCGGCGTCGATATCCTGATCAGCGCGCCGCAGAAAGGCTGGAGCGCGTCGCCGTGCTGCGCGATGGTCATGCTCGGCGCGCTGGCCCGCGAACGCATCGACGGCACGACCAGCACCAGCTTCGCGTGCGATCTGCGCAAGTGGCTGCAGATCATGGAAGCCTATGAGGGCGGCGGGTTCGCGTACCACGCGACGATGCCGACGGACAGCCTCGCGACGCTGTGGGATGTGATGAAGGAAACCGAGGCGTATGGCTTCGACAAGGTGAAAGAGGAGCAGCTCGAGCTGGGTAAACGCATTCGCGCGCTGCTGGCTGAAAAGGGATTCCGGAGTGTCGCGGCGCCAGGGTTCGAGGCGCCGGGTGTCGTGGTCAGCTATACGGACGACGACGGGATTCGAACCGGGAAGAAGTTCGCCGACGTTGGCTTGCAGATCGCGGCTGGCGTTCCGTTGCAATGTGACGAGGGGGAGGATTTCAAGACCTTCCGCCTGGGGTTGTTCGGTCTCGACAAGCTGCACGATGTCGATGGGGCGGTTGCGCGGTTTGCGGATGCGCTGGATCGGATTCTTTGAGGCGCTTTGCGGGTTTGGCGAGGCAGTGGATGGTGGGTGGCCGCACCAGCGGTCCATCGCCTCGCCGGATTCATGGTCATGGTCTGGTCCGATGCGCGCGTTCGGGTGCCGGGTTCGAGGTACGCATGCGCGGCGAGGTCGTTTCCTCTGCCTGTACGGCCAACCTGAAGGGTTCGCATGGAATACGTTGTTCGACAGGAAGTCCCGTCGGTATCCGACTACATCGACATTCGTCTTGCCGCGGGGTTGAGCAGAAAGTCGGAGCAGGCCGCGACGATCGGGTTGAGGAATGGTCTGTTCAGTGTCGTAGCGTATTGCGACGGCGTCCCGGTCGGAATTGGCCGGGTAATCGGCGACGGCGGCTGTTTCTTCGAGATCGTCGATATCGCGGTATTGCCGGCTCACCAGAAGAAAGGCGTGGGCGACCAGATCATGCGGGCACTCATGGGCTACATTCACGAGCATGCGCCGCCGACCGCCTATGTCAGCCTGATGGCGGATCACGGGACGCCGAAGTTCTACGCGCGCTACGGTTTTCAACCGTCGCTGTTGCCCGAGAAGGCGGGGATGTTCCTGCGGATTACGTAACGTGCGGGATGCGTCAGTCGCGATACGGGCATGGGGCGGAATTCGTTGTCCTGCACGAGCCGTTCCCTCCGGACGGGCCAGACGCCCGGCACGGTAGTTCAACTATCGAGACCGGACTGTGGCGCCTTGATCTTCGGAAGATCAATGACATGCATGCGCCTCCAGCGACCAGACGAATTTTCCAATAGCGCCACGGAGTTGCAGCACGTTCGAATCGCCTGCCGGGCAGACAGCCGACGTTCGAGCTCAACGGCAGCAAAACGTGCTGTCGCAGCGTCCCCGTGCGCGACAGTCAAATGTGGAACGACGCCATCGTGTGCACCGCCGTAAGGGCGGAACCTGGGGAATCGCTCGACCAGTGCAGTTGTCAAGGCGATGAACGGGGCTGGCGGATCGGGCGAAAGGTAGGTGGTAACCGCGAACCGCCCGACCTTCGTCAACGAAAACTCGAACGACGGCACAACACTCAGTGCGCTTTCCGCCTGACGAACTACATCGGGTGTAATTTCGACAGGCGGCATGAAAGGAAACAGAACGGTGATATGCGCCGGAACGCCCAAGTTGCAGCTAGCATCAAACCGGCTCCGGAGGTCCGCTACCGCTGATTCGGCCGCGGCAACCTCAACGACGAACGCTGTTGTGAACACTCGGGAAATCCTTTCGCGTCTATTGACGGTTTATGGGCGACTTATGTCGGCAACCCCTCCCTTCACAGCCGGTGGTTTTTCTAAGCGATGACGGTAACTCGGGGCCAGCGGTCCGTGTATCTTTTCTGCTCGATTCGCCGATGGTAGGTATCAATGCTGACGCGCGCTGGATTGCGTCGTACGACCATGGAAAAGAGGTCGTCGAGTCCGTATGGTGCGCAGACTTCAATCGTCCCGTTCCTGAGCAAAGTCAGTCCTACCGCCGTCGCGTATTCCGGCCACGATGCAACGGCTTCGGCCAGTGAACGGAGGGGGAGCACTGGGTGCCCAAATGTGCTCTCGAACCAAAGATGAACAGCGGCCTGATTCGTGACCTCCCACGGAATGTCGGGACGCTGCGCCGTGAGGCCGCGCCGGATTTCCGCATCGCGCGTCGGCGACAAATCGGACGGGTCGAAGTAGGCCACATCGACGTCAGCGGATCGTGTCGGAGCCGCATATCCGTGAAGCGAGTCCCAGACCAGATTGCGAATGGCCCCAGCGCCGATACACCAGGACTCGAGGCCCATGGTACGTACCGCGGACAGCGCAGACATACACCAGGATGACTGTCGTGCTATTTCAACCAGTCTTTCATGGGGGTTCATCGTGGATTGACCTGCCCTGAACGAACGGGACAGGAGAGATTGTCATGGAATCCGGCCGCGTCGTCGAGCGGCCGGTATCGGGGCGGCGTCGGTCCGGCGGGTTCCGACCCATTGCGGTCCTTCGATGATTCTCGAAGCGGCCGTTCGATGCGCCATGCGAACCCCCTGCAGATTTAAATTTTATCTGTCTTGTTCCGGCTTGAAGAACCGGGCCTCGAACACGTCTTTGGTCTCCCTCACCAAGATTTTTCGTCCGCAGTTCCAGCATGTAAGTAGAAGTTCGGACCGCCGAGCGAGATCAGCGATCAGATCATCCGCGCCTTTTGCGACATGATCCTCATCGAGGAAGCCTTCCGTCGCGAGCAGAGATATGCTTGTTCCGCAAAACAGGTTTCGTGAACGAATTGATCACACTTGCATCGGCTCCATGAGCCCACTTCTTATTCCCCTCGCGTCTAAAAGCCGCGTCTAAATAATGTGCAGTAGGCATTTCTGACTGCCCTTCGCCTGTCTGTCCTTATTTTGACGATACATTCAGTTGCGCTCGTGTGGATTCAATTCCAGCAGTTGTCGTGCTAGCCGACCGGTGATCATCAGGCCGCATTTGCCGCAAACTCCGTTGTCGGTTTCCTTGCCGCAGGAAGGGCAAAACCATCGTCCCAGCCTGAACTGCGCCGACTTGCAAGTTAAAGAGGGGCCTTTCAGCGCAAGCGTCTCGAATTGCTCCCGAACAGCGGCGCTAAAAAGCGCCCCCGACAAGGAACACCGGAGCGCTCCGCCGGTCGTTTCAACGAGATCGGCGGAACAGTATGGACAGTGCATAAGCTTTAACGTGTGGTCTCGGTGATTGTCGATGATTCCGGGCTTCGTGTCGAACGGCCGCATTTGGCGTTTGCCCACGAAAGCCCTCATCGTTTCCGACTCCGAGCAATCCTTCAATCTTGCCGACGACGGACAAGACAAATGATGCGAGCCGAAAGTTACCGCATCAAGCAATACAAAACATCGGGACAACCTTCCTCGTTCCTGCTTCCATCGCTGTATGCAACCGCAATGAACCCGTGCCGTTCATAAAACGCGGCAGCATCGCGATTCATCTGGAACGTATGGAGCTGGAGCCTGCCGACCGTCTGCGATTTCACCGATTCCAGGAGGGAAGCGCCAATCCCGCGTCGCTTGAATTCGGGGCACACATACAACTGGTCAAGCCACGCCACGCCGTCGGCGACCACGTGTGCGGCCATGCCGACGATGCGCTGATCGTTCACGGCAACGGTAACGTTGCCCGAAGGCACGAGGATGTTGGCAACCCAGTCGCGGACGGCGGCTTCGGAATGCGCGAGCGGCGCGTAGGATGCCAGCGTGTTGCGCGACCGGAGATAGACTTCGGCTACCTCCGCGGCATCGGCCGCAATCGCTCGACGCAAGATCAAGGGCATGTATCTCCCGCTCCCAAATCTTCAAAAGGTGCTCAACGATAGCAGCACGGAACAGAACTTCCAAGATCGCGCAGACTGCGCCGAAACCGGCGAGACCGGAAGTTCAACGCGACGTATCGAGTGCGCGGTACAGCGAATCGACAGCGCGATCTCGTGACCGATTCGCTGCTTCATTCCGCGATCCCCGGGATTCGACATTCTCGTATCATCTGTCCGATTCGCCGGGACCGCATGACCTGGCGATTCCGCACAAATGAGAGGACGAGCGATGAAGGTCGAAGGGCGCGGCCACGGCAACGCGATCGAGCAAAACACGGCGGCAGTGGCGAAGCGTGCCGGTATCGCACGCGTGACGAAGAGCACCGACCCGCGCGACTACCAGCATGCACCCGGTATCGCCGCCGTCATGCCGAAAGCATTCCCCGATGGTTTCGTCGTCCCGGAGCATCGGCATCGGCGCGCACAACTCGTCTACACCACGACGGGCATCGCCGAAGTCATCGCGTGCCAGTCACTCTGGATGATCCCGCCGCATCGCGCACTGTGGATTCCGCCCGACCTGCCGCACGCGATGCGCGCCCACGGGCCCCTTGAATTGCGCACCGCCTACGTCGACCCGCGCGCATACCGATCGGCAACCCCGAATCGGCCGAGCCTCGTCAACGTGTCGCCGCTGCTGCGTGAATTGATCGTGCGCGCGTCGTCGTTCCCGGTCGAGATCCATCCCGACGGACGCGACGATCTCGTCATCCAGCTGATGCTGGCCGAAATCGAGTGGTCCCCCGAGCAGCCGTTGCGGCTGCCTTCCGGCCAGGACCGGCGTCTTGCCCGAGTCTGCGACGCGATTCTGGCGAATCCGGCCGATCCGCGAACGCTGGCGGAATGGGCCGATGCAGTCGGTGCGTCGAGCCGGACACTGGCCCGGCTTTTCACTGCCGAAACCGGGCTGTCGTTCAGCCAGTGGCGCCAGCAGGCCCGGATTTCGGCCGCGCGCCCGCTACTGGCGTCGGGACGCTCGGTGATCGCCGTCGCGGCCGAACTCGGCTACGAAACCGCGAGTGCCTTCTCGACCGTGTTTCGCCGGTTTGCCGGCATGACGCCCAGCGCTTACGCGAAACTGTCCGATTCCGCGTAGCACACGTCTTTCCAGCAAACGCAGGGCGCGGCGCGCACGCTTATCGTGTCGGTCATCGAACCCACCGACCGAACGAGGTAAGCCGACATGACGCGACACGACATCGAATTCCTGTCCGAAGCCGCCACGCTGCGAGGCTGGTACTACGAGCCGGCGCGGCGCATCGCCGATACGGCAACGTATCCGGCCATCGTGATGGCGCACGGTTTCTCCGGCGTGAAGGAACAATATCTGGACCGCTACGCCGAAGTGTTCGCCGCCAGCGGTTTCGGCGTGCTGCTCTACGATCACCGGAATTTCGGCGCGAGCGACGGGTATCCGCGTCAGGAGATCGACCCCGTGCAACAGAAGCGCGGCTATCGCGACGCGATCAGCTATCTGCTTACCCGCCCGGACGTCGACGCCGCGCGCATCGGCATCTGGGGCACCAGTTACAGCGGCGGCCACGTGCTCGAAGTCGCGGCGATCGACCGGCGCGTCAAATGCGTGGTGTCGCAGGTGCCGACGATCAGCGGCTATCGGTCGGCATTGCGCCGTACGCGTTCCGATCTGGTGCCGGCGATGCTGGCTCGCTTCGCTGAAGATCGCAGGCAGCGATTCGCGGGCGGCCCGCCGGCGATGTTGCCGGCAGTCAGCGCCGATCCCGCGACGGCCTGTGCGATGGCCGGTGCGGATGCGTACCGGTTCTTCACCGAGTCGGCGGCGCGGTGTGCGCCGAACTGGAAAAACGAAGTGACGTTGCGCAGCGCCGAGCTGTCGCGCGAGAACGAGCCGGGCCAGTATGCCGATCGCATCTCGCCCACGCCGTTGCTGATGATCGTGGCCGACCAGGATCTGCTGACGCCCACCGATCTGTGCCTCAAGGCATGGGAGAGCGCGCTGGAGCCGAAGCGCTTGCTCTTGCTCGAGGGCGGACATTTCACGCCGTATATCGAGCACTTCGATGCAACCAGCCAGGCGGCGGTGGAATGGTTCACGCTGCATCTGTCTGGCGCGCGTTGATCGGGCTCGTTGCAGGGTGTGCGTGCGGCATCCGGGGCTTACGCGAATGGCAACGCCGCTGGCTTTGACGGCGACTGCGTTTGCAGGGCAAATGGAAGGTTGAAGCGCGCCGGCGAACGACGCGCGGAGCCAAGTCGTTACGCGGGCTCGCGGACGATGCGTCACCACTTGGCCGCATACGACTGCGGCCGAGGCTTCGTCATATGGAGTAATAGCTGTAATTTGGCCTGAAATTTTCTTTCGGGCGGCTCGGGCTAGACTGGCCTCGCCTTGATACCCCCCCAAGGTGTTGTTGTGTTCTCGGTTGGGCCCGCGCTTTCCGGTGCGGGCCAATTTTTCGGGCGGGCGCCACCGGCGGCCGAACGATCGCCGACCGGATGCACATTGGAGGAAACCTAACGTGACAGTACGCCCGACAGTCCGCGATGCCGGTTCGCTCGTGCGGATCGCCGCGTTGAGCGCGGCGGCGGCCGCCGCGACGGTGTCCGCCGTGCCGCTGGCGTTCGCGCAAGCCAGCGAACCGGTGACCAGCAGCGTGTTCGTGCACCGGTCTTACGATACGGGCAATAGCGCGATCAATGACAACTTCCAGTACATCGCGCATCCGCCGATACAGCCGGTTGCCGCGAGCGCGCCGCCGGTCGCGCGTGGCGCGCACCGCGGCCGCCGCGGACAGACGGGCACCACGAATACAGCCGGCGCAACGGGCAACGGGTCGAACAGCGCGGCCATTCCCTTGCCGACCATGCCGGCGGACGGTTCATCCGGCACGCCGGTTGCGCAGTAACCGTTTCTTTCCGAATCCTTCCTGGCAAGCCTGTCGATCGACGATCGGTTGCAACGCCGCGCCCGGTAGTCGGCCATCGCCAGGATCACGATGACGTCAGGTCGTACGGTGTGACCGCTCGATGAGGGGTGAGCGGGATCTCTCCTTGCATCTCGCTCGTTGGCCCGACTGTGTCGGGCTTTTTTTGTTCGGTCGCGAGCGGGGGGGCCGGCGACGGCTACGTGTGGCAACATCGCGGTGATTTCCACATTCCGTCCGGGTGCCGGCAGACCCATCTATCCGAGGGGGAGTCATGTTTGACCATGTCAAATTCGGCGTGAGCGACTTTGCAGCCAGCAAGGCGTTTTTCCTGAATGCACTTGAACCGCTTGGCGTCGTGGTGCAGGGGGAGGGCGAGCCTTCGTACGGCATCGAGATTTCTCCGCCGGGCAAGCCTTCGTTGTGCCTGTTCCAGACGACGGAGAAACCGGCGCATCTTCACATCGCGTTCGCGGCCGACAACCGGCAGCAAGTCGATGCTTTCTATCGCGCGGCGCTGGCGGCCGGCGGGAAGGACAACGGCGCGCCGGGGCTGAGGCCGCATTACCACGCGAACTACTACGCGGCGTTCGTCATCGGGCCGGATGGGCACAATATCGAGGTGGTGTGTCATCAGGCGGCGGGAGGCGCCTCCGGCGACTGAGCGATATCATTCAAGCCATGAGCGAACGCATGCGCCACGCACGCAACCGAGCATTCCGGGATGACTGACATCACCATTGATTGGCCTTTTTATCTCGTCGTGCTTGCTGCTGGCGCTGAATATTGGCCCGTGACGTTGTGTGTCGGCGTGGTCGGATCGTATTTCGGGGCGACTCGCCTGCGCGGTATCTGGCGAGTTGTCTGCCTCCTCATTGCGCTCGTGTTCATCGTTGATGCTGGCGCCGGAATTTATTGGTCCCTTGGTTAGCGTTCAGGCAAATCACGCCAGGGCCCGGAATCGAGTTTGCATCTGGCTGAATCGACACTCATCTCGAATCGGAATACTTGCTCTTGCGAAAATATCTGCTGCTTGGGGTTCTCGTGATGTATGCGTTCGATGCGTTCGCACAGTTTCCGTTTTCTCAATGGCCATTCTTCGGTGCGCCTAAACCTCGCTTTGGTCTGGGCATGATTTTCACTTTTCCGGCTCCGTCGCCTGACGAGTCGCCTGAGGAAACCGCCGAGTTTTGCATGCAGACTGCCGTATCCGCGTTGATGCGCTTCGACGATTTTCTCGTCGCAAGCACGTCGTCGATTCTGCCGAGTTCGCCGATCGCCCCGCAGCAATTGCCGAGAGTCTTTCCCGCATTTCCTGGTGTGAGGCACTCGCCGTCTACTTATTACCTTCGCAGTAACCGGTGCGTGCGAGGATACGACGCTTTGAAGGAACTGACGGTCGACATGCCCACGTTCGAGCATCTATATGCGGGATTGATACGGTGCGAGCAAATCTACGGTCGCGAACGGATCGCCGATCATGCGCTCTGCATTTCTGCGATTGCAGAGTCCAAATAGTCGCTGCATCGTCGGAACCGGAACACGCATGCGAGCCGAACTGCACGACCCCGTCGACCACGACAAGCTTCGACACCTGCTGCCGCTGACGAGAGCCGTATTTCAACTGCACGAGAACGGACGTGAATACGGCGCGGAGTTGTAGCAGATTTCCCGATTGCTTGGTGACGATGTCGATCACACCGATGTGCTCGGCGCGTTTGGTTCGACGAGTGCCGACGAATTTGCGAAGCAGCTGGCAATCGACCGGCATGCTGTCCCGACCGGTCTGTCGGAGCCCGAGCTTGTGGAACTGCTCGATGCTGTCTGCGCGTGTCGCGGCGGCCAGGCGCTGATCGATTACTGGGTTCGATGTCTGTCGGTCAATACGGGCGACGACCGCATTTCGGATCTCATCTTCTGGCCAGACGCCTACTTCGGCGCCGGGTACGACGGGCGGGAGCTTTCGCCGGCCGAGATGCTGGAGGTTGCCCTCCGCAAGCGGCGCATGGCATGAAGTCGCAATGATTTTCGGCAAAAGTCGGCCAGATCATCGACAATCTGCGTCATTCGAAAAATGAGAGAGGGTGGTGTATGCGCTGGATCGGTAAGACGCTCGCGGTGATCCTGGGCTTTTCTGTCGTTGGCGTCGCCAATGTTCAAGCCGCATCCAGCGAACTCGCATTCCCGCGTTTCACCCAGGCGGAGGGGCGGACGGACAGCGACGGACTCCCGCTGTCCGGCGTGAAACTCTGCGTGCTTCCCGACCGTGCGCCGTGTTTCCAGATGCCGCCCACGCCGCTTCCCAATTCGCCGAAGGAGCTTTACCAGTTCGGACTGATGCCACGGTCCGAACGGCTGCCGATTGCGTCGGGCGGCTCCTGGGTGTTCTTCTCGGGAATGTTCTCGGGCGGCGGCAGCGGGATGCTGGAGCGCGTGGCGATCCTGCGTTATGGCGCGAACGGCAAGATCGAGAACCTGATGCCGGAAGTCACGCAGACGGAGTCGGCCGACCGCGCGATGTGGAAGGTGCCGGACGTGTCGCCCTATCCGGTGTTCGTTCGGGCGGACTTCGTGTGGGCCGACAACGAGGATCATTTCGGCAAGCACTTTTTCGAAGTCGATGCGTGGGCGTTCGATCCCGCAACCAGTTTGTACAAGAAGCGGTTTTCCTACCGGACAACCAGGCGCTATGAGCGCGGCGACGCCTCGGATCATGTACTGAGCGCCGAGCGTGCGGAAATCATGCGGCGCCTCGCCGCGAGCAAGTAGCCTGCGGCCGGTGTGCCCGGTGTTCGTCGAGACGTATGACCGTTTTCGGCGGACCCGGCGGGCCGTTCAACACGGGCGGTGCGTGAACCGCTACCGCTGCGCTTCACCGTAAGTCTCCCTGCACACCTCGCGCAGCGCCTCGACGAGGAGATCCCGCGCAGGCGAGCGCGAATCGGCGGCGCGGGTAAACAGCGCGATAGGTGGAAGCGTCCACACCAGCGAGTACGGGACGATCGCCACGCCGGCGATCCGCACCAGTTCTTCCGCGATATCGGCGGGCACGATCGAGACGGCCTCGTCGCTCGACGCGATCATTTCGCCGATCAGCTTGGAGGAATAACTTTCGACGATCGGAACGGGCGGCGCGATGCCGGCCGACAGAAACAGGTCGGTGACCTGTTCCCGCATCGGCGTATGCGGTGCGCCGAGAATCCAGTCGAGCGCGTGCAGCTTGTGCCAGTCGAGCGCGGTGCGGGCCAGTTTCGCGGCAAGACGCCGGCTCGCGATCATGCGCGGCTGCTGCTGGTACAGCACTTCGAAGGAGACCTGGCCCAGGTCGATCGCCGACGATGCCCGCCCGATCACGATGTCGACGCCGTGATCCCTGAGCTGAAGCAGCAGCTGATCGCTGGTGCCTTCGTGAATCGTCACGGTCAGGCGCCGCTCCATGCGCGCTTGCAGCCGCTTGAGCGCCGCCGACAGCATGTGCCCGGAAATGAACGGAATCACGCCGATGTGCAGGTGGGCCGCATGCCCGGCGGCGACAGCCTCCATTTCGCGAGCGAGGTGGTCGAGATCCTTGATCATCGCCTTCGCCCGCTCGAGCACGACCGCGCCGAGCGCGGTGGGCCGCATGCCGCGCGACGAGCGTTCGAACAGCGGCGTGCCGAACATGCTCTCCAGCTCGGACAGCGCATTCGTCACGGCCGGCTGGCTGCTGGCCATGTGCTCCGCGACGCGCGTCAGCGACCCGTGCTGCTGGATCTGCAGCAACAGCACCAGGTGCCGCATCTTCAAGCGGGCGCCCAGCCGCCTGACCACGTCGTTTGCGTCAAAAGTCATTGACTGGTCACGTATTCATCATGAAAAAGTGATGGACCGATATTAAAACAGAATCATCACCTTATGGCGGATCCCTAGAATCCCCTTCATGGATCGCGCCGGGACTGGCCTGGCGCCCGTGCCCGGATCGAAAAACATGAAACAGACTGAGACACAGCAGCAGGCAGCGTTCGACTATCACGAATTTCCGACCCCGGGAAAGATCTCGGTCGTCGCCAGCAAACCGCTCGTGACCCAGCGCGATCTCGCGCTGGCCTACACGCCGGGCGTGGCGGGCGTGTGCGAGGCCATCGCCGCCGATCCGCTGCAGGCGCACCGTTTCACGAGCCGCGGCAATCTGGTGGGCGTGATCACGAACGGCACGGCCGTGCTGGGCCTGGGCAATATCGGCCCGCTCGCGTCCAAGCCGGTGATGGAAGGCAAGGCTGTGTTGTTCAAGAAGTTCGCGGGGATCGACGTCTTCGACATCGAGATCAACGAAACCGATCCGGACAAGCTGGTCGACATCATCGCCGGTCTCGAGCCGACCTTCGGCGGCATCAACCTCGAGGACATCAAGGCGCCCGAGTGCTTCACGGTCGAGCAGAAGCTGCGCGAACGCATGAAGATTCCCGTCTTCCATGACGATCAGCACGGTACCGCCATCACCGTCTCCGCCGCGTTCATCAACGGGCTGAAGGTCGTCGGGAAGTCGATTTCGGAAGTGAAGGTCGTGACGTCGGGGGCCGGCGCCGCCGCGCTGGCCTGCCTGGACCTGCTGGTCGACCTCGGGCTGCCGGTTGAAAACATCTGGGTGACCGACATCGAAGGCGTCGTCTATCGCGGCCGCACCACGCTGATGGACCCGGCCAAGTCGCGCTTTGCGCAGGAAACCGATGCGCGCAAGCTGGCCGAAATCATCGGCGGCGCGGACGTGTTCCTGGGCCTGTCGGTCGGCGGCATCCTGACCGCCGACATGCTGAAGGCGATGGCGCCGCGCCCGCTGATTCTCGCGCTGGCCAATCCCACCCCAGAGATTTTCCCGGAACTGGCGCATGCGACACGCGACGACGTCGTGATCGCGACGGGCCGCTCGGACTACCCGAACCAGGTCAACAACGTCCTCTGCTTCCCGTACATCTTCCGCGGCGCGCTGGACGTGGGCGCGACGACGATCACCCGTGAAATGGAGATCGCCGCGGTTCACGCGATCGCGGGGCTGGCCGAGGAAGAGCAGAACGAAGTCGTTGCGGCGGCCTATGGTGCGTACGACGTGGCGTTCGGCGCGCAATACCTGATTCCGAAGCCGTTCGACCCGCGCCTGATCGTCCGGATCGCGCCGGCCGTGGCCAAGGCGGCGATGGAAGGCGGCGTGGCGAAGCGCCCGCTGACCGATCTCGACGCGTACGTCGAGCAACTGCAGCAGTTCGTCTACCATTCCGGCGCGTTCATGAAGCCGTTGTTCGCGACGGCGCGCCGGCTGGTGCGCGACGGCGGCAAGGCGCGGATCGTCTTTACCGAAGGCGAGGACGAGCGCGTGCTCCGCGCGGTGCAGGTGATCGTCGACGAGAAGCTGGCGCGGCCGATCCTGGTCGGGCGCCCGGAGGTGCTGCTGGCGCGCATCGAGCGTTTCGGCCTGCGGATCCGGCTCGGTCAGGATGTCGAAGTGACCAATCCCGAATACGACGAGCGGTTCCCGCAGTACTGGACGACGTATTGGGAGCTGCGGTGCCGGGACGGCATCTCGAAGGAAATGGCGCGGGTCGAGATGCGGCGCCGCCTGACGCTGATCGGCGCGATGATGGTGCGGCTCGGCGATGCGGACGGGATGATCTGCGGGACGGTGGGCGAGTATCACAACCACCTGCGGTTCGTCGACGAAGTGATCGGGAAGAAGCCGGGGGCGTCGACCTATGCGGCGATGAACATCCTGTTGCTCGACCAGCGGACGGTCGCGCTGGTGGATACGCACGTCAACGACAACCCGGACGCGGAGCAGATCGCGGAATTCACGATTGCCGCGGCGCGTCAGATGGAATGGCTGAATCTGACGCCGAAGGCGGCGTTGCTGTCGCGGTCGAACTTCGGGTCGGGGAGTGCGGCTTCGGGCGTGAAGATGCGCCGGGCGCTGGAGATCGTCCGCGAGCAGGCGCCGGATATCGAGGCGGACGGCGAAATGCATGGCGACTGCGCGCTCGACGAGGGCTTGCGGTCGAAGCTGCTGCCGATGTCGCCGCTGAAGGGTGCTGCCAACCTGCTCGTTTGCCCGAACGTGGATGCGGGGAACATCGCGTACAACCTGCTCAAGACCGAGGCGGGCAGCAACGTGGCGGTGGGGCCGTTCCTGCTGGGCGTCAACGCGCCGGTGAACATTCTCACGTCGAGCTCGACGGTGCGGCGGATCGTGAACATGGCGGCGTTGACGGTGATCGAGGCGAATCGCAACGCGTCCGCCTGAGCGGGTCACGGAGGCGGGGCGGCGGCAATTCCGCAAGGCGCCGCGTAGCGGAATCCCGGTTGTGGTGGGGTTCCGCTATCCGGTCGCCTGGTGAATGGGTGCCGCCGGTGGTTCGTGGCGTGGCGCCGCGCATGCACGCCGAGGTCGGTCGGGACCGGCCTCGGACGTCGGCAATCGTTTGCGTGCAGCCAACCGGACATCGGCTTTACCCTGACGCGCATCCGCCGCCTCGCCCGCACCCGTTCCTCGCACCCGTTCCCTGCACCAATGCTGTAGTGCATTTAATCAGCATCACGTAACAACTGCCTCGGCGCGACACCGTGTCGCAGCCACGTTTGATACCGATCCTAACCATTTTTTTAGGGCTCGCCACTTCCGATATCATCCGATAATTAGCTTTTATTTTCGTCTAAAATCGCGCTTCTTCTTACTTTTGGACGGGAATTGTTTTGAAAAGACTGACGAAAAAACTCTCGCGCACGGCCATCGCCGCATGCGTTGCTTATGCCGGGCTCCTGCCTTTATCCCGGCCCGCTGAAGCCCAGGTCGAACCTCTGAAGAATCCCGTCTACGGCGTGACCCTCGACGACCTGAGCAAGCTGGACGCGATTGTCGCGTCGCTGCAGAACCTGCCGTACAAGCCCACCGTGCGTGTCGTGTTCGATCCGGGTACGTCGGCCGCCGACTACTACGCGCCGCTGCTGCGCCTGCACGCAGTCGCGTACGTGATGGGCGAAATCTACGATTCTTACTATTTCCCGACGACGCTCGCCACGTATCAGGCACGCACGCAGGAACTGGTGTCGCAGTTGAAGAACACGGTCGACGTCTGGGAGATCGCGAACGAAATCAACGGCGAATGGCTGCGTAACGACCCGGACGGCTCGAACACCGTGGTCAACTCGGAAGAGCAGCAGATCGGCCAGATGGTTGCGGCGGCCAACACGATCGTCAAATCGAACGGTGGCAAGACGGCCATCACGCTGTACTACAACGACGACAGCAAGGGCAACAACTGCTGGGAGAAGCCGCAGGATTACTGGAAGACGTGGCCGACCACCTTCCTGTCCTCGACGGTCCGCCAGCAAGCCGACTACGCACTGTTCAGCTACTACCCGTACCAGGATTGCCCGGGGCTGAATCCGACGTGGAAGAACGATTTCTCGGCGCTGGAAAGCATCTTCCCGAACGCGAAGGTCGGCTTCGGCGAAATCGGCACCTCGGATACCTCCGCGCCGGCGTCGGTGCAGCAGAACCTGATCAAGACGTACTACCCGATGGTCAACAGCATGGCCGATCCGCGCTTCATCGGCGGGTTCTTCTGGTGGTACTACGCCGAGGAAATGGTCCCGTATTCGACGAGCCCGTACTTCCAGTTGTTGCGTCAAACGATCATCACGCTCAAGTCGCCGAGCTAAGCAGTCGCGTCATCCAAAAGCAAGCGTCAGCGTCGCAGTCAGAACCACAATGTCGCGCGTACCACGAGACCACGTGCGCGTGCCGCTGACGTCAACCCGAACCGGTATTGCACCGTGACATCCAGATAGCTTGCCGGCGCGCTATATCGGCCCTCGCGAAACCAGTACCGCAACTGGATGCCGGGCCCGACACCGATCGCCGTCTTGTCCGGCTCTCGATTGTCGTGATCGCCGGCCACCGCGGCGTGCGGGTAGACGGTCAGCCGATCGCTGATCATCGGCAACCGCCAGGTGTGCCCGTAACGCAACTCCGAATAAATGATGTATCGACCCGCGCTGATGAAGTAAGCGCCCTCGATGTACGCCTGCCAGCTGCGCCAGCTCGGTTCGGTCACCCTCAGGTCGGTTCCGCCTTCCGACGAATAACCCAGGCGCATCAGCCAGTCCGTCGTCGACAGGCTGCCGACGTGGAACAGCCGCTCGGCGGTCAGCACGACGTTCTGGTCGGGCAGCGGCTTGTAGCGCGCGCCCACCGAACCCTGCACGGTCGGCATGCCGGTCACGTTGCCCGTGCCGTCGTAGGCCGTGCCGTAGCCGCGCACGAAGAACTGGAAGATGCGGCCGTTCTGATAGCCGATCTTCGGCGGCTGCCAATACACTTCGACACCCGGCTGCAACACGCTGATGGTGCCTTGCGGCCCGAACGCGGCCGACTGGTACGGCGCGCTCAGCACGAACCCCCAGGTGCGCTGAAGCTGCTCGACTTCGCGCCGATAGCCGAACTTGTGCTGCGCATCGAAGGTGTGTTCGTTTTCGTCGGCATCGAGGCTGTGCTCGAACAGGTCGATGGATTCCTGGTTCAGCCCGATCCGCTTGGCGGCGTAGCCCGCGTCCGCGTAGTTCATCGCATTGCCGGCGCCGCCGGAAAATCCCTCGTTGAATGCATCGAGCGCCTCGCGATCCTTGTGGTCGCGCAGGAGGTCGTAGGCCTCCTGCAATTTCTGTTGCGCGGTGTTGTCCACCGGCGCCTCGGCGGCCTGATCTTCCTGCCGCGCCTGCGCCGCGACCGACGCGGCCATGTTGCGCTCGCCGTCGTTCGTCGCGTCGCTGGCCGCCAGCTCGGCCATGCGGATGGCGGTGTCGCGGTCGCCTGCCTGCAGGCTCATCTGCGCGATGCGCAACTGGATCACGGCCGATTTTTCGTCGGCCAGCGGCGCCAGTGCAATGCCGGCTTCATGCGGACGCTTCGCCGCGAGCGCGCTGTCCGACCAGGCGAGACGCAGGTTGCGCTGCTGATCCTTGCTCCATTTCCCGGTCGCGACGGCGGCCGCGAAATCGCTGCAGGCAACGTCGTAGCGCATCTGGCGCTGCGCCAGGTAGCCATGCTGCGCGCGTACCGCTCCACTCTTCGGAAAACGAACGATCAGCGACTCGACCATGTCGTCCGCTTCGTCGACTTTTCCTTCCCGTCTGTATACGTCGACGAGCAGTAGCCCGAGCTGTTCGCTGCCGGGCTGAATCTTGATGGCGCGCGATGCATACACTTCAGCGAGGGGCAGGTCGCCGGCGTTGATCGCCTTGTAGGCGCTGTCGGCGAGCTTGTAGGCCTTGGGTGTCAGTTGCTGGGCGGCGGATGCCGGCGCCTGCCAGGCCAGCGACACGGCGATCGCCAGTGCGCTCAGCCGTGCGCAGCGCTTGAGGCCGGCCGCGATCGGAAGTCTCGAATGCTTCATGCCTGTTCTCCCGACGGTTTTTTGACGGGAGCGCCGTGCTGCGCCGCCGGATCGCCGTCGCGTGTGCGTGCGAGTTCGACGAATCGCGAATGCCGCGAGAGTTCGGCGGTAATCTCCGCATCGCACGCGATGAAGTAGGCCACGTTCGATCGGGCGCCGCGCCGCACCACATCCTGTTCGTCCTGGGTGAGCGGCCGTCCGACCGCGACGTTCAACGTGCCGTCGTCCGCCGTCGAAAACGGGATGGCGCGGTACGCGTACTGCAGTTCGAATGCCAGTGAATCCGCGAAGTGGCCCACCGCGACGTTGCCGAGGCTCACCCGGGGCAGCTCGGCCTGCTCGGCGATCGCATCCGCCAGCGATTCGGCGGATATCGCGCAGCCTTCGACCAGCAGTTCACCGAGCCGCTTGCCGCAAGTCAGTTGTTTCTCGAGGCTCGCCTGCAATTGCTCCAGTGTGACCACGCCCCAGCCGACCAGGATCTCGCCGACTTTCAGGCGCGCCTTCCCGAGTGCTTCGTTGGACAGGTAGGTATGACTGGTCTTGTCCCAGGCGATGGGCTTGCCGGTCGCGAGGTGGCGGATATAGATGCGCCACGCACGGCAAACCGCGTAGAAGTTGATCAGGTTGTTGACGAACATCCGCGGTATCGAGAGCAGCCCCTGGGTCGGCCCGTTCAGCTTGCTGACGAAATGGAAGCGCTGCCCGGCGCGCGCAAACAGCATCGCGGTGTTGATCCACAGCAGCGGCATGACCCAGTGGGTCGCCATGACGAACGAGGCGCCAGGCGGGATGACATGGCCGGATCGATGAAGCGCGCCAAGCAGCAGGAAGTTGATCAGCACGCCATAGGCAACGACCGAAAACAGCGAGGTCACGATGCCCTTGCGATCGTGGAAGAACATGTATCGCATCAGCAGATTGCCTTTCCAGCCGAGCTGCTCCCAGCCCTGAAAGGCAATGCCGAGGATCCAGCGCGTGCGCTGACGGTACGCGGTGCGAAACGTTTTCGGAAAATACTCGCGCGTGGCCAGCAGGTTTCGATTGACGGCGCCACCCTGTACGCGCTTGTCCGCCGCATCGCGAACGATCCCCGTCAGTGGAATGCACGCGAAGGTTTCCTTCATCCCCAGGTCTCTTAACCGAAAGCTGAAGTCATAGTCCTCGGTCAGCGAGCTGGTGTTGAACGGCGCGCCGTTGCGCTCCTTCATCGCCGCTTCGATCGAGCGCCTGCTGTAGCACGATGCCACGCCTGCGCCCGGGACGATGCCGGTCAGCCGGGCGCGCACCGGCACATCCTTCTGGTGCGTTTCGCTGAAGTCGTCCAGGTAGCATCCGGCGACGAACTCGTTCCATTTCCGCGGCAACGACAGCACGGGAAGCTGAACCAGGTCGCTATCCGCAATCGCGTGGTTGAGGTACTTGAGTTCGACCGGATGAATGACATCCTCGCAGTCGTGCATGACGACGCCCGCGAATTGAATGTGATGGACCGATTCGTAGCGCAGGATGGTTTCGATGATCCAGTTCAGGCAGTCCGCCTTGCAGGTCGGCCCATCGTTCATGACGGTCGCGCGCGTGACCCTGCCCGGATACCGGCGGACCATCCGTTCGACCTCGGCGGTGGTCTCGGCATCGTTGTGATAAGTGCCGACGAATATCACGTATCGCTCGTACTCGAGCGTCGCCAACGTGTTTTCGATCATCTTGGCGATGACGTCGTATTCCTTCCACGCCGGCACCATCAGCGCCAGATGCCGCTCTTCCAGCGCGCGCAGCATGCCGATATCAACCGTTTGCGATTTTTCGCGGCGCAGGAGGCGACGGATTTCAAAGGACCAGTAACAGGCGTCCAGCGTGAGGTCATCCAGTGTGCTCACCAGGATGACGATTGCGGTGACAATGGCGACAAGGTTGAGTGCATATAAATACGCATTCCAAATCATGTTATCCATCATTTATTCCGCACTTTTATCTTGTACTGGATGATTCCTCCTCGTACCGACGCAAGACGAAACTTTCCCCGTCCTCGTCGCCCCCGTCACGTCCACTCCGCGGCTTGCGCCATGCGAATTCCTGTCAACTGGAAAAACCCTGTCGGCATGCGAGTTTTCCCGATGTGAACCCGTTGCATCGTGCGCGATGCAACGGGTTCAGTGGATGACTTTTTGACCGCCCGTTTACCGCTTTCCTGCCGCCGTCCCTGCATGCGTCAACGCTTGCAGCCGCGCTCCACCCGGCACGCGCGCGGTACCCCCGCGCACCGACTTCGCAGCACACGGATCGTGAAGCAAGTCGTGCGCCATCGCACCGTGACCCTTGAGCCTGCGGGCGGCGCGCGAAGCGGCGCCGGACCGGTCCACCGAATCCGAGCGAAATGTTTCAGTGCTGAAACATGCGGCCGATCGACTGGATGACACGTCGTTTTCGGACCCACTGGCGGACCACGGCAGCCGCCCCCGGGAGATCGTCATGCGATTTAGGCGCTGACCGTCCGGATCGGTTGGCGTCGAAGCGGAACGCCGACACCCGAATCGTCATTGCGCGTGCATGCGACCTGTGAGGCGTGTCGCGTCGCGCGCTGCGAAGCGCGGCGATCGAATGGTTTTCCCCGAATCGTACGAACAGGCTTCGCGCGTTTGTCCGATTTGATTCGTGACGCCGCCACGTTGCACGCCTGAAACGTTTTATCGACGCATTTTTGTGCTGCGTCGATGCGTCGATTTTCTTCCCTTGCCCTATGCCCATTTGCGACGGATGGTACGGTTCTAGCTTGAAAGTCAAACCATCTCCTCCCGGATTTATTTGTCTGGTTTCAATTGCGCCGCAGAATTTCACGACATGGCGCCCCGATTCCGGATGGCGATTGACCGTGCTCGCTTCATGAGCGAGATGGATTTATTTTGCATATCAAAGGATGAAAATCATGGTTTCTCATCGTGGCCAATCATTCAGATACGGGTTGAGCGCTGCAGGATCACTTGTCGCACTGATCGCTGCGCTCGTCTTCACCGTCGGTGTTCAGGGCGCGCATGCACAGCAGACCGCCAATGCGCCGGCCGTCAAGGTCAAGCCGCCTCCACTGCCGAATGGATCGGCAAACGTCAAACTGAAAGCCGGCATGTCCGACGAGGATTGGGAATTGGCATACAAGGAAACGGGGCGCCCGAAGTTCAGCCGGAATTCGGTCAAGAAACTCAACGGCAACGTGGAACGTGACTAGGGAGAAACGGCCATGAAAAAGATCTTGCTCGTCATCGCCCTGCTTGCCGGACTCGCGCAAATGACATTGCCGGGCACTGCGCACGCGCAGGCGACCACTGCCCATACGCTCATCCTTTACGACAATCCGGCCAACGATCCTTATTCGAAGCTGGGGCTGATGTACAGCATCATGCTGAGGAATCTGCTGGGTCACTTCAATACGACGATCGACATGGTGCCGATCCAGAACTACACGTCCGGCATGGTCGGGAGCCACGACGCGACGTTCTATATCGGCGACTACTACAACAACCCGATTCCGACGGCGTTCATGAGCGACGTGATGACCACCACGAAGACTGTGGTCTGGTTCAAGTACAACCTGTGGCAGCTGGCATGGAACACGGCCTACACGTTCAACCAGACCTTCGGGTTCAGCTTCCTGGGCCTCGCCGGGATGAACGCGACGCCTTCGGCGAGCAATCCGAATCCCGGCTTCTACGACACGGTCACGTACAAGAACCTGTCGATGGTCAAGTACTACTCGTATAACGCGTCGACCGGCGTCATCAGCGCGGATCCGGATGTCGGCCTGACCCAGATCAACACCACCAAGGCGCAGGCGCTCGTCACCATCAAGAACAGCCAGAGCGGGGCAACCACGCCCTACGTCGTGCGCTCGGGCAACTTCTGGTACTTCGCGGACATGCCGTTTTCCTATATCGGACCGACGGATCGCTATCTGGTGATTTGCGACATCCTGCACGACATCCTGAATACCAATGCAGCGGTGAATCACCGTGCGCTCGTCCGTCTGGAGGACCTCGACGCCTATACGACGACGACTTCGATGCAGCAGCTGACGAATTACCTGTACTCGAAGAAGATCCCGTTCACGATGGCCACCATCCCGCTGTATACGGATCCGAACGGCTACTACAACGGCGGCGTGCCGGAAACGATCCATCTGGCGCAGGCCACCGGTCTGAAGACGGCGTTGAACTACGCGATCGCGCACGGCGGTTCGATCGTGATGCACGGCTATACGCACCAGTACGATTCGACGCCGAACCTGCAGAATGCAGTGAGCGGGAGCGACTACGAGTTCTGGTTCGCCGTGCAGAACCGGCCAGTTGATGAGGACTCCATCCCGTGGGCGGAGGGCAGAATGGCCGATGGCCTGGCGGAGTTCAAGACCAACGGCTACAAGGTCGTCGGCTTTGCCGCGCCGCAGTACCAGATGTCGCCGTCCGCCTCGTCGGCGACAGCCCTGACGTTCCCGACCACGTTCCAGCGGGCCGTGTACTACACGGCGACCGATCCGCAACTCGGAACGGGCGCCGCCAACCAGGACTTCTCGGCCGGGCAGTTTTTCCCGTACATCATCAACTCCGATTACTACGGGCAGCGGATCGTTCCGGAGAACCTGGGCAGCGTGCAATACAACATCTGCAATATCGACCCGTTCTCGTGCGTCACGTACACGTGGCAGCAGATCGTGACGAATGCCCAGTATGGCCTGGCGGTGCGGGACGGCTTCGCGTCGTTCTTCTTCCATCCGTACTGGCTCGAACCCGATCTCGGATTGCCGGCGTATCAGGACTTCCAGAGTCTCATTACCGGTATCACGAATCTGGGCTACAAGTGGGTGGACGGCACGACGGCCAAGTGAAGCCGACGTAGCGACAACCCCGTGCGACCCGCATTGGCAACGCGGGTCGCACGGTTGCATTCGATCGGCTACGATGACGCGCAGGCATGCTTCCGGGGAGCCAGCGATGACCACGTATGCGATCCCGGCCTGGCGCAGGATTCGACAGCGCATGGGCCGGTTTCGATTCGCCGTGCGGCCCGGCCCGTTCGTTGCCGCGCCGCGGTCGCCTCGTGCGGCGACGCTCGCGGCGATCGGCGCATCGTTCGTCGTGGCCGCCTGCAGCTGGACCGCGCACGACGTGCACGCGGACGGCATTGTCTGGCAGGTGGACAACGCGACGACGAATCCCGTCGGCAACTGGCAGATACTCGGCATACACGATCTGCTGGTTCAATGGGCGGTCGTCGACGATACCGCGTACATCCCCAACACCCGCATCCAGCCCGCTGCGCACCTTCCCGACTGGGAACGTATCGGTCGTGAGCCGTGGGCCCGGAACGTGATCCTGGGGCTCGCCGGCTACCAGGACGAAAAACGGGCGCGCACGCATCTGTCGACGCTGGCCGACCAGTCGCTGGAAGTGGCGCGCGCATCGATCCCGCTGCATGTCACGGGCTACTACTTTCCGGCCGAGATCGATCCGACCTGGCAGGACGCGCCGAAGCTCGCCGCGATCCTGCAACGGCTGCCGCGCCCGCTCTGGGTGAGCGTGTACGACCAGACCAATATCGGCGGAAAGGCGCTCGCGGAGTGGCTCGCCGCGTGGCTGCCCGCGGACGTCGGCGTGTTCTTCCAGGATGGCTGCGGCGTCTATGCCCGCGAACCGTATGTCGCGCGAAGCTACCTCGACGAGCTGGCTGCAAGGCTGGGCAAGCAGCGCGTGCGGGTCATCGCCGAGGCGTTCCGGCCCGCCGAGCGCGGCGGGTTCCGTTCGGCCAGCGCCGACGAGTTGGGCAAGCAACTGACGGCGTATCGCGGCTATCCGGTCTATCTGTTCGATGGTCCGCACTATGTGTCGGACGACCTCACGCGCGCGCTCTCGACGTGGAAGCCCAAGCCGCCGACGGCCGCGCCTTCCGGAACGCCGCACTGATCCGGCTCGGTCCCGGCAAGCGAGGGCGGGCAGGGTGCGCGCTTGGCGAAACAATCGCCGGGATTGGCCTTCCCGCGGCAGCACACGCCCGGAACCCGGTATCGCCGCGCCGAATGACGGGGCGTTGCGCCGCTCCCGTCCACGCCCCGTGTGATGACCAAACCGCAAGACCTAATGCATAGATATCGTTTGCCGCGGCCTTAATGACTCTCGACAATCGTGACTCGATTGCACCGCCGCGGCGCCAGAAGCACCGCGGCGGCCGGTCTTCGGCGGCTATCCCGGCCGTCCGCGCCATCCAGCTCACGACGACATGTACGCGTTCACCCCCTCGTTCCAGAATCCCGCCGGCTCGCCGATCCGCGAACTGTTCAAGTACCTGTCCGAGCCGGGCATGATCTCCTTCGCGGGCGGCTATCCGGCCAGCGACCTGTTCGACGTCGACGGCCTGAACGCAGCCGCCGAGCGTGCGTACGCGCAGCCCGTGCGCTGTCTGCAATACGGCCCGACCGACGGGCTCGCCGAACTGAAGCAGCAACTGATCGCGCTGATGGGGCGCCGCGGCGCGGCGTGCACGCCGGCCGAACTGCTCGTCACGACCGGTTCGCAGCAGGGCCTCGACCTGCTGCTGCGCGTGATGGTGTCGCCCGGCGACGTCGTGCTGACCGAGCAGCCGGCCTATCCGGCGACGCTGCAGGCGATGCGTCTGCAGCAGGCGCGCATCGTGACGATTCCGGTCGACGGCGCGGGCCTCGACGTCGATCGTCTCGGCGAACGGCTTGCGTCCGGCGCGATTGCGCAGCCGAAGCTGCTCTATACGGTGCCGACCTTCGCGAACCCGACGGGCGCGACGCTCACACGCGAGCGCCGGCTGAAGCTGCTGCGTCTCGCCGTGCAATACCGCTTCCTGATCGTCGAGGACGATCCGTACGGCGACCTGCGTTTCGCGGGTGAAGCCGTGCCGTCGATGCTCGCGCTCGCCGATGAAGTGGATGGCGCGCGCGACTGGATCGTGCATTTCGCGAGCCTGTCGAAGATCGTCGCGCCAGGGCTGCGCGTGGGCTGGACGATCGCGCCGGCCGAGATCGCGCGGCGCTGCGTGATCGCGAAGCAGACGGTCGATCTGTGCAGCACGCCGTGGACACAGGCGGCCGCCGCCGAATATCTGGCCGACGGCGCGCTCGAACGCCATCTGCCGCGCATCACGGCCGCCTACCGGCGCAAATGCGATGCGATGTGCGATGCGTTGCGCGACGGCCTTGGCGAGGCGATCGAATTCCACCGCCCCGAAGGCGGGATGTTCGTGTGGGCGCGGATCGGCGCGGTGTCGTCGTCGGACGTGCTGCTGCAACAGGCGATCGCGAACAAGATCGTGTTCGTGCCGGGCAAGGCGTTCTTCGCGGACAACGTCGACGCGGCCTCGCTGCGCCTGTCGTTTGCCGCGCCGGATGTCGACGCGATCCGGGAGGGCGTGGCGCGCCTCGTGCGCGCGCATGGTGCGGCGCTCGCCGCGTGAGGAGACAGCAGCATGACCATCACCGTCAACGACACCGTATCGATGGGTGCAGCGCCGGGCGCGGGCGATAACCGGCCGGTCGCGCACCGGTCGTCGCAGATCGGCGCAGGGCCGCAGTATGTGGCCGACGTGCTCGGCCGCTTCGGCGCGGAGCCGGCGGCCGACCTCGGCGACGCGGCGCCGGTCGTACTCGGCTACAACTGAGCCGCACAGCGACGGCGCGCGCGCCGCCCGAGCCGCCCGCGTGCCGTTGCCGCCGCAAGCGGTTAAGCTTGCGCGATCGCAACCCGCACGATCGCCGCCCCGTCATGCCCGCCTCCGCTACCGAATCGCTCGCGCAAACGTACGAGCGCCTGTGGTCCTGCCTCGAATCCGGCGTGAGCGCGCCACGCTCGCCGTTCACGATGCTGCAGGCCGCGACGCTCGGCGTCGACGGCGCGCCGAAGGTGCGCACGATCGTGTTGCGTCAGGTGAGCCGCGCCGACCGTGTGCTGTCGTTTCATACCGACGCGCGTTCGGAGAAGGTCGCCGAACTGCGACGCGATCCGCGTATCGCGCTCGTCGCCAACGATCTCGATGCGCTCGTGCAGATTCGAGTGGAAGGTATTGCATCGATCTGCGGCGACGAAGCGCAACGGCGCGCGGTCTGGCAATCGAGCCGTCCGCATACGCTGCTGCTGTATCGCGCACCGTTGCCGCCGGGCATGCCGGTCGAGTCGCCTGAAGCCGCGCATGCCGACAGCGCCGCCTCGACCGGTGACGGCTACGACAACTTCTGCCTGCTTCACGTGACCGTGACGCGCATCGACTGGCTCGAACTCGCGCGCGCCGGCCATCGCCGTGCGGTGTTCGACCTGCGCGAAGGCGGCTACGAAGGCCGCTGGATCGCGCCCTGACGCTGCCGAATGTCGCTCAAGGGCGTCCGCCCGACACCACCTGCGCGGCCATCCACTCGCGCATCATGACGATCGCGTCGTCGTCGCGCCGCTCGGCCGGATACACGAGATAGAACCCCACCGACAGCGGAAACGCGAAATCGAACGGCTTGCACAGCCTGCCCGCGGCGATGTCGCGCTCGACCAGCGGATCGGTGGCGAGCGCGATGCCCTGGCCGGCGACGGCCGCATCGATCGCGAGCGACGTCTGGTTGAAGCGCAACCCCTTGTGCGGATCGACGTCGACGGGCTCGGGCATCGCGGCGAGGAACTCGGGCCACAGGTCGTGCGCGTCGTGCAGCAGCACGTGGCCGGCGAGCGCGCGCGGCGATGCGGGCGCGGCCAGCAGCGCGGGGCTGCACACCGCGCACACGTCGAGCGGGAACAGCGCATGCGTGGCGAGATGCTTGCCGAACGGCGGCTTGCCGTAGCGGATCGCGAGATCGACACCGTCGTGGCGGAACGTCGCGATCTGCGGGTCGGCGATCACGCGCACGTCGTAGTCGGGATGCGCATCGGTGAACTGCGCGAGCCGCGGGATCAGCCATTTCGACGCGAACGACGGCGTCGTGCTGATGGTCAGCGCGGCGCGCCGCTTCACGAGCTTGTCGGTCGCGTCGGCGATCGCATGCAGCGCGCGCTGCACATCGGAGAAGTACGCGGCGCCGTCATGCGTCAGTGCGAGGCCGCGCGGCAGGCGTTCGAACAGCTTCAGGCCGAGCACGTCCTCGAGGTGGCGCACCTGCTGCGCGACGGCGCCCTGCGTGACGCCGATCTCGTCGGCGGCGGCGCGGAAATTGAGGTGCCGCGCGGACACTTCGAACGCGCGAAGCGCATTCAGCGGCGGCAGGCGGGAGGGGCGGGGCGGCATCGTCAGGCTGTAGAAAAACTATCGGCTGAAGGCAGAAATACTGGTTCGACAGTCATGTTGGATGCGCCTACATTACCACCATGGCGCACCGAATGGCGGTTGCGCGGCGGCAGGATGCGAACGAGGAGCAAATCGTGACTGTAGAAAAAGTAGCGTTGATCACGGCGGCAGGCCAGGGCATGGGAGCGGCGATCGCGCGCGAACTGGCGGCGACGGGCTATCGCGTCGCGCTGATGTCGCCGTCCGGCAGTGCGGTGGCGCTCGGCGAGGAGCTGGGCGGGTTCGGCCTCCAGGGCTCGGTGACGGAGGAAGGCGACATCGACCGGCTCGTGCAGGAAACGGTCGCGCGCTACGGCCGCATCGATGCGGTCGTGAACAACACCGGGCATCCGCCGAAGGGCGACCTGCTGGCGATCACCGACGACAACTGGCACGCGGGGCTCGACCTGATCCTGCTGAACGTGGTGCGCGTGATGCGCCGCGTGACGCCGATCTTCCAGAAGCAGGGCGGCGGCGCTGTGGTCAACATCTCGAGCTTCGCGGCGGACGCGCCCGAGCAGCCGATGCCCGTTTCGTCGGCATTGCGCGCGGCGCTGAGCGCGTGGACGCGTCTTTACGCGGAACGCTATGCGGCCGAGAACATCCGGATGAACGCGGTGCTGCCGGGCTTCATCGACAGCTGGCCGGAAACGCCGGAGATCGTCGCACGCATTCCGGCCGGCCGCTTCGGCAAGACCGGCGAGATCGCGAAGACGGTCGCGTTCCTGCTGTCGGACGGCGCGGGCTACATCACCGGGCAGAACATTCGCGTCGACGGCGCGATCGTCAAGGCGCTCTGAGCGCCGCACCGGCGGGCTGCCGCGGAGGCGGGCCGCTCGCCGCGCGGCAGCTGAAAACGCGTACGAACCGGATAAATCCGCGATCCATCGGGCCATTCCAACCGGGCGACGCCGCGTGACGAGGGCACGCCGGATTGCCGCGACGCGCCGCGCCGGCCGGGCCGCGAGACCGTCGCCGACGAATATCGACGATGCGGTGTCGCAGGACGCTGGGCGCTCGGCGCGGCAACGCGCCGATCAAGCAATCCCGGCCCGTTCGTAGCGGGTTGCCAGCCGGACGTGTGAATCGCATCCAGTGACGTGACGGGTGGAGCGAAGTCGCCACCGGGGTTACGTGCCCCGGCAATACTCCGAATGGGGGGCGACATGGGCTGCATCCAGCTCGTTGTGATCCGACAGAAAGCGCAAGAGCGTCCAGTTGAATGTCCTGGCGCAGTCGAGATTCGGATGATGCCCGCTTCCCGGCAGCGCACTGAATCGTGCGCCCGGGATCATGGCGGCAAGCCGCTGGCCCTCGATCGCCGGGTGAACGCCGTCGTCGTCGCTTTGCAGGACCAGTGTCTCGCTGCGGACGAGATTCAAGCGTCGGCGCACGTCGTAGTTCGCGATGCCCTCGCAAAGGCGCGCCAGGAAAGCCGAATCCGCGCCTGCCGCATGGGCATGGCCGATCTGATAGGCGATCTCTCCATCTTCCGTTTGAGCAAACTCGGCGCTCACCATTAACGGCCACATTTCCTCGAACCAGCGAGTCGCGCCGTCGCCGCGCTGGAACCCTGCCTTCCAGAGCTCGAACCGGCGCGCGACATCGTCGGCCACCAGGTTCGAGAATCCGTTGCAGATCACCAGCTTGCCAACCCGTGACGGGGCGTCGATTGCCATCGACAGCGCAATGGCGCCACCGAGCGACAGGCCAACCAGGTTCGCGCTTTCCAGCCCGAGATGATCCAGCAGACATTCCAGGCTGCTGGCGAATGCTTGGATATCGAGCATGCGATCCGGAGAGGACGACACGCCGTGGCCGGGAAGGTCCGGCACGATCACTCGAAAACCCGCCTGACGCAGGAACGACATCTGGCGCGCCCACGCGCGCCCGCAACTGCCTAAATCGTGAAGCAACAAAATGGGCGTACCGCTGCCGACATCCGCGTAGTAGAGATCGTGGTCTCCGAATGATAGTTTTGTCATGGGTCTGCTCCGTTGTCGCGCCCAACATGCGCTCTCGCGATTATCTTAATATTGAGATATATTGATGACAAGCGCTCGACGAGAGCCCCTTCAAATGCGAGGACATTCATGATGGCGTGGGCCAAGGAGGATCATGTCGATCGGGTTGTGGCTCAATGGCGCCACGAACGCCCCGAGCTCGACGTCGCGTCGATGGAAATCTTTGGCCGGCTCGCGCGGCTGGCGAAGCACTGCGAGAAAGCGCGTACGGAGGCGCTTTCGCCGTTTGGATTCAAGGAAGGCGAATTCGACGTGCTGGCGACGCTTCGACGGGCCGGCAAGCCTTACGAGCTGTCGCCGACGCAACTCTACCGCTCGCTCATGATCACGTCCGGAGCGATCACGAACCGATTGATGCGCCTGGAGCAGGCTGACCTCGTCGAGCGTGTCCCGAATCCGCAGGATGGCCGAGGCCTGGCCGTGCGGTTGACGCCAGCGGGCCTCGAACTGATCGACCGGGCCGTGCATGTGCACGTGGATACGCAGAATCTGGTGCTCGGCGGACTCGATGCCGATGACCGTACCCTGCTTGCGGCGCTCTTGAAGCAGGCGCTGCTCGCGTTGCCGGGAGAGGCGCTGCCACAGGACGAGGCTGGCCAGGCGTGACGGAAAAGGGCGATCGACGATCGCCGGAGTATCGCCGGGGCGTCGAGGGGAACCGGGAAAAGTCCAATGACAACAACAACGAGGAAAATCGTGCTCAACAGTAACGTATTGCGCCAGCTCGACTTACAAGACGTGATGGTGTTTCTGTGCCTGTACGAACACAAAAGCGCGCGCCGCACCGCCGAGGTCATGAGCATCAGCCAGCCCACCGTCAGCTATTGCCTGAAGCGGTTGCGCAATTGCTTTCACGACGTGCTCTTCGATGTCGATCACGGCAGCCTCGTCGCGACGCCCAAGGCCGAGGCTATCGAGCCGTATCTGCGCAACGTGATCGATGCGGTGAACCACTGCGCCGACATGGATGACGACCAGGTGGTCGCGGCGGCACGCCGCGTGATGCGCGTCTGTGCGCCGGAGTACTTCGAGCTGCTGCTGCTGCCGGGTGTGCTCGAGTCGTTCATGAAGCGTGGCCGCGAAACCTCGCTGATCGTCGACCGCCTCGGCCGCGAATTGCCGGTGGAACGGTTGCTGGCCGGAGAAATCGATTTCGCGATCGGCTTCGGCCCTGGCTATCACCGGCTGCATCCCGACCTGCAATGGGAATCGGTTCTTTCCGACACCTTCGTGTGCCTGACCGCGTCGCGCAAGCTCGCGCAGTCGACGCGCGTCTCGCTCGACGAATTCTGCGACATGGACCACGTGTTCCCGACGCCGTGGGTCTCCGAGCGCAACATGATCGACGGCTGGCTCGAAAAGCTCGGCCGCTCGCGCAGTATCGTCGCGCGCGCCAACACGTATCAGGCCTGCCTGAACATCGTCGCGCGGCTGCCGGTTGCCCTGACGTTGCCGCGGCGCCTGATCCCGTACCTGTCGATTCCGGCGACGGTGCAGATCTGCGAAGTGCCGCTGGGTTTCCCGACCTTTACGCTCGACGTGATCTGGTCGACGCCGATGGAAAAGAACCCCGACATCCGCACCATGCGCACCCTGTTCAAGGATCTCGCGAGCGCCAACGCGCTCGAGCCGGGGGAATTGCCGCGCGCGTAGCCGCAACGTGCCCGCGCCGGCCGGCGATCGCCGCCGTCCGGTTTATTGCCGGCGGGGAAGCAAAGCCGGGCTTCCTTGCAAGACCCTAAACAAAATTTACATCCACCATTTAATTTTTAAAACGGTGTGCCCGGCCGTGTCGGTAGATTGGTCAGTGTTCGACGAAGCAGTGCTTCGAACGCAAAACTAACCACACTGAGAGGCAACCATGATGGATGTTGTTGACGTAGTCACTGCGCAGGTTCAGCACAAACCGTTGCCGCGTTTCGGCTTCGAGTTGATCGAGAGCCTCGAGCCCGGTCAAAAGGCGATCGACCTTGTCGATACCGACGGGCTGTACGAGCAGCTCGCCCATTCGGGTGTCGTGATCTATCGCAATTTCGCGGATACGCTCGACGATTTCAATCACTTCGTCAGCCAGCATTCGGCGCGCGTCACGTTCGATCCGGCACGCAAGACCTCGACGGAAAACACCGCGGAAATCGATGCCGGCGAGCTCGAAATGGGCCTGCACCGTGAGAACGGCAACCTGCCGTTCACGCCCGACCTGCAATGGTTCTACTGCCTCGAGCCGGCTCGCGTCGGCTCCGAGACGACGATCTGCGACGGGCAGCGCGTGCTGCACGAACTGACGCCGGCCGTGCGTCGCCTGTTCGAGCAACGCCAGATCAAGTATTCGCGCCGCATTCCCTGGCCGAACGTACAACGCTTCCTGAGCGTCGAACTGCAGGTGCCGGCGCACGAAGTGAACGACTCGCATCTCGAGGTCGTCAACCAGCGCGTTCAGGGCCAGCGCTATCGCCGTCTCGACCCGTTTCTCGTGTCGTCCGAGCGTGTGACCGATGCGATCATCACCAGCTGCTTCTCCGGCCGCCGTGCGTTCTGCAACTCGCTCCTCGGGCCGAGCGTGAACTATGAGCCGCCGCTGATCACGTGGGCCGACGGCACCGACATCGATTTCGAGGTGTGGGACGAAATCAAGGACGTGACCGCCCGTTATACGTACGACCTGTTCTGGAACAAGGGCGACATCGTCGTGATCGACAACAGCCGCGTGATGCACGGCCGCCGCCGTCTCGCGGACACGGGGCGCCGCATCTTCGGTGCGCAAAGCTATCGCAAGGGAGCCATTGCATGATCAGCGCACTCATCGAACGTCATTTCGCCGAAGCGCCGAACCGCGTGGTCGTGCGCGAGATGGAAGGCCGCGAATACTCGCTGGACGAACTGCGCGCGGACGTCGCGCGCATCGCGGCGACGCTGCAGGACGTCTATGGCGATTGCAGCGGCCTCGTATTCGGGATCGCCGCCCGCTCCAGCTACACGTGGGTGGCGACGATGCTCGCGATCTTCCGCGTGAAGGCCGTGCTGCTGCCGGTGCCGATCGAATTCTCCGACGAGCAGATCGGCAGCCTGCTGCACAAGGCAACCGCGATCTTCACGCAGGACGCGCACACGGCCGCGCGGATCGGCGCGATCCTGCCCGGCATCGCATGCATCGACGCCGCGAGCGAGCGCGGTGCGTGGCCGGCGGCGGGCGCAGCCACCGGCGAGCGGATCGAGCCGGGCATCTGCGGGATCATCCATACGTCCGGTACGACGTCGAAGCCGAAGGGCGTGAAGATCCGCGACGAGGCCGTCGGCCTGCTCGTGACGAATGTGCTCAAGCGTGTGCCGGCCGGCCCGCTCGACTACCTGTCGATCGTGCCGATGAGCCTGCTGATCGAACAGGTGCTCGGCGTGTTCCTGCCGGTGCTGTCCGGCGGCTCGCTGACGCTGATGCCCGCGAACTACGCCGAGTACGGCGCACGCAGCGGCAATGCGCGCGACTACCTGGACCTGATCGCCCGCGTCGATCCGAACTTCCTGTACCTGCCGCCGAAGCTGCTCGAGGAGGCCGACGCATTGCTGGAGTCGACCGGCACGACGCAACTGTTCGGCCGCCGCAATCCGCACATCATCACGGGCGGCGCGAAGATTCCGGCCACCGTGCTCGAATCGCTGGACAAGCGCGGCGTCCAGGTCTACGAGGCCTACGGGCTCAGCGAGAACAGCTCGATCATCTCGCTGAACTACCCGGGGCAGCGCCGCATCGGCTCGGCCGGGACGCTGCTCGACGGGATCGTGCCGGTGATCGTCGACGGCGAGCTGCGCGTGCGCACCCCGACGCTCTGCGCGGGCTACTACAACTCGGACGATACGTCGTGCGAGCTCACCGACGGCTACCTGCACACCGGCGACATCGCCGAGATCGTCGACGGCTTCCTGTACATCACCGGTCGCAAGAAGCACGTGATCATCCTGTCGACGGCGCGCAACATCTCGCCGGAGTGGGTGGAGACGGTCTACAAGGAAAGTGCGCTGATCGACGACATCGTGGTGTTCGGCGAAGGGCGCGAAGAGCCGGCGGCGATCGTGCTGTCCGCGCACGACGAGGCGGCGGTGCGCGACGAGATGGCGCGGCTCGAACCGCGGCTCGCGGATTTCGCGCGCGTGCGGCGCTTCCGGGTCGTGACGGACATCGAACGGTTCCGCAAGGATTACTACACGGTCACCGGGCGGCCGCGCCGTCAGCTGATCGAGCGGGATCATGCGGCGTCGCTGTACTGACCGGGAGCCGACCGTGCACATCGTACGAAGCTTTCATCCGGGCCAGAGCGCCTATCGCGAGATTCAGCTCGCGGTCTCGCAGCATTACTACCAGGCGCACGGCGCGCGTCCGGAGCCTCGCCCGGACCAGTTCTGGTGCCTGACCGATCGCGCGATGACGTTGCCCGGCTACGCGTGCCTGGGGCTCAGCTGGGGCGACAGCGCCCCGCTGTTCTCCGAGCACTACCTCGACGAATCGCTGACGAGCCTTTACGGGCTGTCGCGTGCGGAGCTGGTCGAGCTCGGGCAGTTTTCGTCGTTCGGCTCGAAGGGCGCCGGGCGCTACCTGATCGCGAACGTGTTCCGCACGCTGGCCCAGCATCACTACCGGTACGTGCTGATGACGGCGACGGAGCGGGTGCGTCACATCGTGCAGTCGCTGCAAATCACCTATGACGATCTCGGCCGCGCCTGCGTGAGCCGGGTACGCGACAGGCATGTCGACTGGGGTACGTACTACGACAACTCGCCGCGCGTCATCATGGTGAAGATCGGCGATATGGCCTGGCGCAACGGCTTGCCGAAGTGGAGTCCGTTCGACGATCCGCCGTCGGCCCGCATGCCGCCGAGGCAGGTTGAATTCACCGCAAACGGTCACTGATCCCGACGGGCCGCACGCATTCGCGTCGGCCTGTCCCGTCATTTCAGGAACGTCCCCATGTCCGACTCAAAAAGATACGAAAACTTTCTCGTGTTCCTGGCGCCGCTGATCAACAGCGTCGGCGGGATCGCGATCGACCTCTACGCGCCGAGCATCCCGGCCATCGGTCGAGAACTCAACGTCATGCCGAGCATGATGCAGAACACGATCACGATCACGCTCGTGTTCTATGCGATCGGCCAGCTCGCGTTCGGCATGCTGGCCGACTGGTTGGGCCGGCGCCCGTCGGTGCTGTTCGGCCTCGCGCTGTTCATCGCCGGCAGCGCGCTCGCGGTGGCCGCGCCGTCGTTCGAGGTGCTGATGGCGGCACGCGCGATCCAGGGCTTCGCGATCGGGTCGTGCCAGGTCGTCGCGCGCGCCGTGCTGGTCGACCGGCTGAAGGGCGACCGCTTCCGCGTGGCGATCGTCTATCTCAGCCTGGCGTTCGGGCTCGGCCCCGTGATCGCGCCGTATATCGGCGGACACGTGCAGGAGTGGGCCGGCTGGCGCTGGAACTTCGTCGTCTACTGCGGCTACGGGCTCGTCGTGCTGTCGTTCGCGTTCGCGGGCCTGCGCGAGACGCTGCGACCGGAGTTGCGGCGCACGCCGCGGCAAACCATCGCGGGTTATCGCGAGATCCTGTCCGATTCCCAGTTCCAGTCGGCGGTCGCGATGCTCGGGATGAGCTTCTCGGCATTCCTGATGTGGAACGTGATCGGGCCGTACATCGTGCAGTTCCGCCTCGGGCATTCGGCGTCGTATTTCGGTTCGACCGCGCTCGGCGTCGGGCTGTGCTACCTGTGCGGCACGACGCTGAACCGGAGCCTGATCCGGCGCTACAGCGGCGAGCAGCTGATGCGCGGCGGCATCGTGACCTTTGCGCTCGGGGTGGCCTGCGTGGCGTCGAGCGGCGGCGAGCTGATCCTGGTGACCGCACTCGGCGGGATCATGCTGATTGCGTTTGCGCAGGGCTTCATCTTCTCCAACGCGATGGCGCGCTCGATGGCCCTGTTCCCGGGCCGCGCGGGCGCCGCCGCGAGCCTGCAGGGGTGCCTGATGCTTGCGCTCGGCTCCATCGTGTCGGGGGTCGTCAGCGCGCTGCCCATGGAGACGAATGCGGCGATTGCCGTCATGTTCGCGTGTTTGCTGGGCGTGACCTTGATCGGTTTCCGGCAGCTGCATCGCCTGCATCCGCAGGTGGCGCGATGAAGACCGCCGTCGCACTCGTGCTGCGGCTCGTACTCGGCGCGTTCTGGATCTGGGCCGGCTTGACGAAGCTCTTCGGGCACTTCGATGCGGGGCCGTTCCTGACGGCCGCCGTCTCGCGATCCACGGCGGCGCCCGAAGCCGTGCGGCTCGCGCTGGCCAGCGCGATCGGACACGTCGCGCTGCCGCACGTCGTCGCGGTCAACCTGGCCGTGCCCTGGCTCGAACTGGCGGCAGGGCTATCGATCCTGCTCGGCATCGCAACCGCGTGGGGCGTTGCCGGCGCCGCCGCGATGTCGGTGCTGTTCCTCATGTGCGGGGCGGTCAGTACCAATCCGTTGCTGCTGTTCGGCGCCGTCCTGTTGGCGATGTCACACCCGTATGCGCGCGCATGGACCCTTCATGCGTCGCGATCGCCGGCCACGACGATCTGACCTCGTGGCGGGTGTCTTTTCACCGCATGTCCCGTTCGTTCGGGGCATGCGGTTTTTTTTCGTGTCAGGCATGCGAAATATTTAAACGGGGATTCAAAAAATTGACATCCGGGGCAGGCCGCTCCCCACACACTGATGTCATGACTGATTGATTGGGGAGATATCGGTGAGACGCTCAATGTTTTTTACCGCGGGCGCGTTGATCGTCCTGTTCGGCGCGTTGTTCCTGTGGCGCACGGAACGTGTGTCGGCCGCCGATCGGCCTGCGTCGCCGCTGGCGCCGTTGCCGGTCGAAACCATCGTCGTGAATCCGCAGGCGACGGCGCCGACGCTCGACGCGGTCGGTTCGCTCGAAGCGGTGCGGCAGGTGACCATCGCGCCGGAAGTCGCGGGCCGCATCGTCGGCATCCAGTTCGTCGCGGGGTCGCGCGTGAGTGCCGGGCAACCGCTCGTGCAGCTCTACGATGCTCCCGAGCAGGCGAAGCTCGCCGGGCTGCAGGCGAAGGCCGACTATACGCGCCGGCAGTTCGCACGCGCCGAGCAGCTCGTGCCGAACGGGGCCGAGCCGAAGGCGACATTCGACGCACGCCGCTACGAGCTTGACGCCGCGCGCGCCGATATCCGCGAGACCCAGGCGGTCATCACGCAGAAGTCGATCCGCGCGCCGTTCTCCGGCGTGATCGGCTTGCGCCGCGTGAACCTCGGGCAGTACCTGAACCCGGGCGACGCGATCGCGACGCTCACGGATCTCGACGTGTTGCACGCGAACTTCACGGTGCCGCAGAAAGCGTTGAGCCGCGTGGCGCTCGGCCAGACCGTGCGCGTGACGACAGATGCGTATCCGGGCCGCACGTTCGAAGGGCGCGTGACCGCGATCGAGCCGCAGGTCGGCGACGAGACCCGCAACATCACCGTGCAGGCCACGGTGGCCAATACCGGCCAGTTGCTGCGCCCGGGGATGTATATCGACGCGCATCTGGCGCTGCCGGGCCGCGACGCGGTGATCAGCGTGCCGGATACCGCGGTGCAGACCTCGCAGGCGGGCGACACCGTGGTGGTGGTCGAACAGCGCGACGCGCACGGCGTCGGCGTGGCGCGCGTGCGCCAGGTGCGGGCCGGCGCACGCGAGCGGGGCCGCATCGTCATCGACGACGGGCTGCGCGCCGGCGACGTGGTCGTGACGACCGGGCAGTTGCGCGTCGCGCCGGGCGCGAAGGTGCAGGCGCTGGCCGATGCGTCCACGCAACGGGAGACGGTGCGATGAGCCAGACCACGCAAGGCGCGCGCTTCACCGACATCTTCGTGCGGCGGCCGGTGCTGGCGCTCGTCTGCAGCCTGCTGATCCTGCTGGTGGGCGTGCGCTCGCTCGGCGCGCTGCCGGTGCGCCAGTATCCGATGCTGGAGAGCGCGACGATCAGCGTCGAGACGGCCTATCCCGGTGCGTCGCAGGCGTTGATGCAGGGTTTCGTGACGACGCCGATCGCACAGTCGATCGCGACGGCGGACGGCATCGAGTATCTGACCTCCACGTCGACGCAGGGCAAGAGCGTCGTGAAGGCGCGGCTGCGCCTGAATGCGAACGCCGACCGCGCGATGACGGAAATCATGGCGAAGGTGCAGGAGGTCAAGTACAAGATGCCCGAGGGCGCGTACGACTCGGTGATCACCAAGCTGACCGATGCGCCCACGGCCGTCATGTACCTGGGCTTCTCGAGCGACACGTTGTCGATCCCCGAGATCACCGATTACGTGGTGCGGGTGGCGCAGCCGCTGGTCACCACGGTGCCGGGCGTCGCGTCGGCTGAAATCGTCGGCGGGCAGAACCTCGCGATGCGGGTCTGGCTCGACGCGTCGCGGCTCGCCGCGCACGGGCTGTCGGCCGCCGATGTCGCGGCCGCGCTGAAGGCGAACAACGTGCAGGCCGCACCGGGCCAGTTGAAGGGCGCGCTGACCGTTGCCGACATTTCCGCGAACACCGACCTGACCGACGTCGGCGCGTTCGGCAACCTCGTCGTGAAATCGGAGGCGAGCGGCAGTTTCGTGCGGTTGCGCGACGTCGCGACGATCGAGCTGGGCGGCCAGCAATACAACGCGAGCGCGCTGATGAACGGGCACCGCGCCGTCAACATCGCGATCAACGCGACGCCGTCGGGTAACCCGCTCGATATCGTGCGCGGCGTGCAGGCACTGCTGCCGACGATGGAGCGCAGCAAGCCGGCCAGCATCAGGATCGGCGATGTGTTCGACGTCGCGCGCTTCGTCAACGCGTCGATCGACGAAGTGCGCGAAACGATCATCGAGGCGATCGCGATCGTCGTGGTCGTGATCTTCCTGTTCCTCGGCTCGTTCCGCGCGGTCGTGATCCCGGTCGTGACGATTCCGCTCGCCCTCGTCGGCTCCGCCGCGCTGATGCTGGCCGCGGGCTTCTCGCTGAACCTGCTCACGCTGCTCGCGATGGTGCTGGCGATCGGGCTGGTCGTCGACGACGCGATCGTCGTCGTCGAGAACATTCACCGGCACATCGAATCGGGCGAGCCGCCGGCGCGCGCGGCGTTGCTCGGCGCGCGCGAGATCGCGTCGCCGGTGATCGTGATGACCATCACGCTCGTTGCGGTGTATGCGCCGATCGGGCTGATGGGCGGGCTCACCGGCTCGTTGTTCCGCGAATTCGCTTTCACGCTCGCAGGGGCGGTGTGTGTGTCCGCGGTGATCGCGTTGACGCTTTCGCCGATGCTGAGCTCGCTGCTGCTCGACAGCCGGATGTCGGAGGGCCGCGTCGCGCGGGCGATCGAACACACGCTGTCGCGCGTCACGCACGGCTACCGGCGCCTGCTGCACGCGAGCCTCGCCGCGCGGCCGGCGGTGCTGGTGTTCGGCGCGGGCGTGCTGCTGGGCATCGGCGTGCTGTTCAGCGGCGTGAAGCGGGAACTGGCGCCGCAGGAGGACCAGGGCTCGATCATGCTGCAGGTGAAGGCGCCGCAGTATGCGAACCTCGACTACCTCGAACGCTACGCGCCGCAGATCGAGAAGGTGTTCCGCTCGCTGCCCGAAGCGGACACGAGCTTCGTGCTGAACGGTGTCGGCGGGGCCAATCTCGGCTTTGCCGGCGTGAACCTCGTCGACTGGTCGAAGCGCACACGCGGTGCGGCCGACCTGCAGGCGCTCGTGCAGGCGCGCGCGAACGCGATCGCCGGCGACCAGGTGTTCACGTTCCTGCTGCCGTCGCTGCCCGCGTCGAGCGGCGGCCTGCCGATCCAGATGGTGCTGCGCGCGCCCGCCGACTTCAAGGACATTTTCGCGACGATGGACAAACTGAAGGCCGCCGCCTCGAAGAGTGGACTGTTCGCGGTGGTCGACAGCGATCTGACATTCGACAGCCGCGCGGTCGGCGTGACGATCGACCGCAACCAGGCGAATGCGCTCGGCGTGACGATGAAGGACATCGCCGATACGCTCGCCGTGCTCGTGGGCGAGAACTACGTGAACCGCTTCGACCACAACGGCCGCTCGTACGACGTGATTCCGCAGGTCGCACGCGCGGAGCGCCTGTCGTCGGAGATGCTGAATCGCTACTACGTGAAAACGCGCGGCGGCAAGATGGTGGCGCTTTCGACCGTCGTGCGCGTGTCGAACGGCAGCCAGGCGAACGCCCTCACGCAGTTCAACCAGTTGAACTCGGCGACGCTGTCGGCGGTGGCTGCGCCCGGCGTGACGATGGGGCAAGCGGTCGAGTTCCTGCAGAAGCAGCCGCTGCCGGCCGGCTACGACATCGACTGGCTCGGCGAATCGCGGCAATACGTGCAGGAGGGCAATCGGCTGACCGTCACGTTCGTGTTCGCGCTCGTCGTCATCTTCCTGGTGCTCGCCGCGCAGTTCGAGAGCCTGCGCGATCCGCTGGTGATCCTCGTGTCGGTGCCGCTGTCGGTGTGCGGCGCGCTGGTGCCGCTGTACCTCGGCTTCGCGACGCTGAACATCTATACCCAGATCGGGCTCGTCACGCTGATCGGCCTGATTTCGAAGCACGGGATCCTGATGGTGAGCTTCGCGAACGAACTGCAACGCACGCAGCACCTCGACCGGCGCGCGGCGATCGAGCACGCGGCCGCGGTACGGCTGCGGCCGATCCTGATGACGACGGCCGCGATGGTCGCCGGGCTCGTGCCGCTGATTTTCGCGCGCGGCGCGGGGGCGGCCAGCCGCTTCGCGATCGGGATCACGGTCTCCACCGGCATGCTGGTCGGGACGCTGTTCACGCTGTTCGTGCTGCCGACCGTGTACACGCTGATCGCGAAGCGCCATCGCGAGGCGGCGACCAGCGAGCGCGCTCGCGTGCTGGAGGCCGTATGAACGTGCAATCTGAAACGCGTGCCGCGGCGGTGCGCCACGGGAGCAACATGAGTCGAATTCGCATCGCGGCTGTGGCGGCGGCCGCGCTCTTCGCTGCGGGCTGCACGATGGCGCCGCACTACACGCGGCCCGACGCACCCGTCGCGCAGGCGTTCCCGTCCGGCGGCGTCTATGCGACGCAGCCGGGCGCCGCGGCGGGTGCACGCAGCGCGAACGGCCAGGCGGCGACCGCCATCGGCTGGCGCGAATTCTTCGCCGATCCGCGCCTGCAGCGGCTGATCGAGATCGCGCTGAAGAACAACCGCGACCTGCGCGTGTCGGTGCTGAACGTCGAGGCGGCGCGTGCGCAGTACCAGATCACGCGCGCGGGGCTGTTCCCGACGCTTGACGGCATGGGGACGGGAAACATCCAGCGCTATCCGCAGGGTGTTTCTCCGACGGAGCAGGCCACGATCACCCGGGCCTACAACGTCGGGCTTGCCGCGTCGTGGGAGCTCGACCTGTTCGGCCGCGTGCAGAGCCTGAAGGACCAGGCGCTCGCGCAGTATCTGTCGACCGCCTACGCACGGCAGGCGTCGGAAATCTCGCTGGTGGCGCAGGTGGCCGATCAATACCTGACGCTGCTGTCGACCGACGATCTGCTGAAGGTTACGGAGAACACGCTGAAGACCGCGCGGGCATCGTACGACCTGACGAAGCTGCAGTTCGACAACGGCACGGGCACCGAACTCGATTTGCGCCAGGCGCAGACGGTGGTCGAGACGGCGCTCGCGAACCAGCAGGAGCAGGCGCGTGCGCGTGCGCAGGCGCTGAACTATCTGGTGCTGCTGATCGGCGAGCCGCTGCCGGACGATCTGCCGCCGGGCCTGCCGCTCGACGCGCAGAACCTGCTCCCGGACGTGCCGGCCGGTTTGCCGTCGGATCTGCTGACGCGTCGCCCGGACGTGATGCAGGCCGAGCAGGCGCTGCTGGCCGCGAACGCGAACATCGGGGCGGCGCGCGCGGCGTTCTTCCCGAGGATCTCGCTGACGGCCGCGTTCGGCACGGCAAGCCCGACGTTGGGCGGCCTGTTCAAGGCCGGCACGGCGGCCTGGTCGTTCGCGCCGACCGTCGCGCTGCCGATCTTCGAGGGCGGCTCGAACATCGCGAACCTCGATCTCGCGCACGTGCAGAAGCGCATCGAGATCGCGAACTACGAGAAGACGATCCAGGCGGCGTTCCGCGACGTGGCTGACGGGCTGGCCGCACGCGGCACGTACGATCAGCAGATCGCGGCGCTGGAGCGCAACGCGCACGCGCAGCAACGCCGCTTCGACCTGTCGGACCTGCGCTACAAGAGCGGCGCCGACAGCTATCTGTCGGTGTTGACCGCACAAACCGACCTGTACAACGCGCAGCAGTCGCTGATCAATGCGCGTCTGGCGCGCTGGACCAACCTGGTCGACCTGTACCGTGCGCTGGGGGGCGGGTGGATCCAGCGTAGCGGCGAGACGCCGCGTCCGGCAGATCAGCCGATCGCATTCAGATAGGTGGGGATGTCCCGGTGCGCGGCCCGCACGCAACCGGCCGAAGGATGGCCCGGTCGGTGCCGTGTGACGAAGCGACAGATCGTGCGTTGGGCAGCCAACCGGTCATGAAATCGACGAACGCGGGGCGGCGCAGTCATGCCGCTCGCGTTCGTTTCTTTTTTATGGCGAGAACGGCGATGACTGGATTGCTGCCTGCAGAAGCAACACGCGCTTGCACACACGATTGAATGACATATCGATGAAACGCGCACTTATGGATCGAAACATTTCAACGTAATTATCTGATTCAAAAGAGATTTTGATAAAAATCAAAAACATGTCGCGTGATTGATCAGATGGTTTGAAACCCTCAATACAATGATTCTCCGCATAAAGGCCAACCGGCCTTGACGCAGTTTCGTCCGGTGAAAAAATTCGACCCGAGGTTTCGCGATGACGAATCACGACGTGCGCGAGTCGCGCGTGTCTTACAATGGCTTGCAGCCCCTTGAAGGCAAAAGGGGAATCGTCGTCGGCCTGGCGAACGAGCAGAGCATCGCCTGGGGATGCGCGCGTGCATTTCACGCAGCGGGCGCCGAGCTGGCCGTGACCTGGCAATCCGACCGCGCGTGGCCGTACGTCGAGCCGCTGCTGGAACAGCTGAAGCCGGCGATTGCGTTGCCGCTCGACGTGAGCCGGACCGACCAGATGCGCGAGGCGTTCGACGCGATCGGCGAGCAGTGGGGCGGCCTCGACTTTCTGCTGCATGCCGTTGCCTATGCACCGAAGGCCGATCTGCACGGGCGGGTGGTCGACAGTTCGCCGGAAGGGTTCGCACTCGCGATGGATACCTCCTGCCACTCGTTCATCAGGATGGCCAAGCTTGCCGAGCCGTTGATGACCTCCGGCGGCAGCCTGATGGCGATGACCTACATCGGCGCCGACCGGGTCATCGACGAGTACGGCGTGATGGGGCCGGTCAAGGCGGCGCTGGAGGCCTCCGTTCGCTACCTGGCCGTCGAACTGGGATCGGCAGGCATTCGGGTGAACGCCGTTTCGCCCGGGGCATTGCCCACGCGCGCGGCCTCCGGGCTACCGAACTTCGACCACCTGCTCGACGACACCGCACGACGCGCGCCATTGCGCCGGGCGCTCGACATCGACGACGTCGGCGCGTTGTGCACCTTTCTCGCCAGCGATGCCGCGCGCGCGATGACCGGCGGCGTTCACTACATCGACGCCGGGATGCACGTGCTCGGCTGACGCGAGACGGCCGCTCCCGGCATGCGTCGCGATTCACCTTGCCCCTCTGGAGAACAGTGTTATGGATGCTGCCACGCAACTGGCGCGCAGTGACGAGATCGCCGCGGAGATTGTCCACGTCCTGCAAAAGCGCACGCGGCACGCGCTGGAACAGTACGGGAAACGGTTGGGCGAAGCACTCGACGGCAGCGCCAGCCCCAGCCACGACCCGGGCGCCGCTCCTTTGGGCGCACCTTTCTTGCCGCTGAGCGCATGGCATTACGCGGTCGACGCCGTGCAGCGCTCGCTGCTGTTCTGGGACACGCTGCGCGAGCGCGGCACGCAATACGTCGAGCGCGCGGCCCAGGGGCTCAAGCCGGTGCTGCATTTCGACTACGACGTCGTGCTCGACGGCCGGCAGTTCGGGCGGCCCGTCAATTACGCGCTCGTTCACATCCAGCCGCCGGACGGCGTGATCGTCGACGCCGCGAAGCGGCCCTACCTGATCATCGATCCGCGCGCGGGGCACGGCCCCGGAATCGGCGGCTTCAAGGACGATTCGCAAGTCGGCGTTGCGTTGCGCGCGGGGCATCCGGTGTACTTCGTCGTGTTCTTCCAGGAGCCCGAGCCCGGCCAGACGCTGCTCGACGTGTGCGCGGCGGAACAGGCGTTCGTCCGGAAAGTGCGGGAACTGCATCCGGACAGCCTCAAGCCGGCCATCGTCGGCAACTGCCAGGGCGGCTGGGCCGCGATGATGCTCGCGAGTTCGTCCGCCGACGATACGGGCCCGATCGTCATCAACGGCGCCCCGATGTCGTACTGGAGCGGCGCGTGGAGCGAGGGGCCCGGCGACAATCCGATGCGCTATGCCGGCGGCCTGCTCGGCGGCACCTGGCTCGCGTCGTTCTCGTCGGACCTCGGCCACGGCAAGTTCGACGGCGCGTATCTCGTGCAGAACTTCGAGAACCTGAACCCGGCGAATACGTTGTGGGACAAGTATTACCACGTGTACGACAACATCGACACCGAGCCGCCGCGCTTCCTCGAGTTCGAGCGCTGGTGGGGCGGCTACTACCTGATGAACCGCGAGGAGATCGAATGGATCACGCGCAACCTGTTCATCGGCAACAAGCTCTGGTCCGGCGAGGTGCGGGACGGGACGGGCAAGGCGTTCGACCTGCGCGAGATCCGCTCGCCGATCATCCTGTTCGCGTCGATGGGCGACAACATCACGCCGCCGCAGCAGGCGTTCAACTGGGTCGCGGACATCTACGGCAGCACGGAGGAGATCAAGTCGCGCGGGCAGGTCATCATCGGGTTGATGGAGGAGGATGTCGGGCATCTCGGCATTTTCGTGTCGGGCAAGGTCGCGAAGAAGGAGCACGCACAGATCGTCAGCGTGCTGGATGCCGTCGAAACGCTGCCGCCGGGCCTCTATGCGATGTCGATCGAAGAGGTGAAAGGCGCCGACGGAAAGGTCGCGTACGACGTCACCTTCGCCGAGCACCGTCTCGAAGAGATCGCGCAACACTTCAACCGCTTCGGGCGCAAGGACGAACATGTCTTCGAGGCCGTCGCCGAGCTGTCCGAATTCACGCAGCGCGCGTATGAACTGTTCATGCAGCCGTTCGTGCAGCAGGCATCGAACGAGACCATGGCACAACGGTTGCGCGATTTTCATCCGCTGCGCGTTCAGCGCTGGGCATTTTCGGACCTGAATCCGTGGCTGCGCTGGCTGAAGCCGGCCGCCGACACGGTCAAGGCGAACCGCCAGCCGGCCGACGATATCGAGCCGTGGCGCAGGCTCGAGCGTCGCGGCTCGGACGTCATCAGCGCGTCGCTCGACTATTTCCGCGCGATCCGCGATGCGGGCACCGAGGCGCTGTTCTTCACGCTGTACACGCAGCCGTTCATGCTGCACTTCGCGGAGCAGTATTGCGACCGTCACGCTGCTGCGCCGGTGGCGAAGGATCCCCGCGACCTGCCGTTCGTGAAGGAGGCGCTCGCGTCGATCGAGCGGGGCGGCTACACCGCAGCGGTGGCGCGCGCAGCGTTTTTGCTCGAGCGCAGCGGCGAGCCGTTTCCGCTGGCGCAGCTTGCGACCGAGCGCGAGCTCGCCGAAACCTACGCCGAATACCTTCCGGACCTGCCGCCCGACCAGTGGCGGCGCATCTACGGCGAACAGGAGATCATCGCGACGTACGCATCGCAACAAGCCGTCGCCACGCTGCCGGCCCTGCTTGCCCGGCCGGAGGATCGCCGGCGGCTGCTGACGTTGCTGGACAAGCTGCTGGGCGATCCGCGCGTGCAAAGCGCGGCGGTGAGCGAGCAACAGTGGGCGGCCCTGCAACGCATCCGCGCGGTGCTGGGCGCGCCGCCCGCGAAGCGGCCGGCCAAGGGGCCGGCCAAGCTGCCGGTCGCGGCCCTCGATCGTGTGCAGTGACGGACAGCAAGGAATCGCAATGGAAACCCGACACGAGAAGTATCGCCGCCTGATCGAACACTGCCAGGCGCTGGCGCCGATGCCGACGGCCGTCGTGCATCCGTGCGATCGAAGCTCGCTCGAGGGGGCGCTGGAGGCGACGCGCAAGCGGCTGATCGCACCGATCCTGGTCGGCCCGCGCGCACGGATCGAAGCGACCGCCGCGCAGTGCGGGCTGTCGATCGGCGATCACGAGATCGTCGATGCGCCGTACAGCGAGGCGTCGGCGGCCGCGGCGGTGCGGCTCGTTCGCGACGGGCGGGCGGCCGCGCTGATGAAGGGCAGCCTGCATACCGACGAGCTCATGGCCGAAGTGGTGCGTCACGATGCCGGGTTGCGCACCGGCCGGCGCATCAGCCATTGCTTCGTCATGGACGTGCCCGCGCACGCCGATCCGCTGATCGTGACCGACGCGGCGATCAACATCGCGCCGACGCTCGAGGAAAAGGTCGACATCCTGCAGAACGCGATCGATCTTGCGCATGCGCTGGCATTTCCGCAGGTGTTCGTGGCGATCCTGTCGGCGATGGAGACGGTCAACCCGAAAGTGCCGTCGACGCTCGAAGCCGCCGCGCTGTGCAAGATGGTGGACCGGCGGCAGATTACCGGCGCGCTCGTCGACGGCCCCCTGGCGCTCGACAACGCGATCGACCCCGAGGCCGCGCGCATCAAGCAGATCGATTCGCCGGTGGCCGGGCATGCGAACGTGCTGATGGTGCCGGACCTCGAAGCGGGCAACATGCTCGCCAAGAGCCTGTCGTTCCTCGCGGGCGCGGACGCGGCGGGGATCGTGCTCGGCGCGCGCGTGCCGATCATCCTGACGAGTCGCGCCGATTCGTTGATCACCCGGCTGGCTTCATGCGCGGTCGCGATGCTCGTCGCGAACGCGCAGCGTGAAGCCGCCGCGCGCGCGGGGTGACGCCATGGCAGACGCGATTCTGGTGTTGAACGCCGGCTCGTCGAGCATCAAGTTTTCTGCATTCGACGTGCAGGGCGACACGCTCGGGCTGATCGTGCACGGCGAGGTCGACGGCCTGTATACGGCCACCGCGCGCTTCAGCGCCGTCGACCGTCACGCGGAACGTCACGAGCAGCAATGGAGCGGCGGCGATACGTTCGGCCATCACGAAGGGCTCGCGCAGATCGCCGCGTTCCTGGAGGCGCATCGGGAAGGACATCGTCTCGCGGCGGTGGGCCATCGCGTCGTGCACGGCGGGCAACGCTTCAGCGGCCCGGTGCGCGTCACGCCCGAGATCGTGGCCGAGCTGGAAAAGCTCACCCCGCTCGCGCCGTTGCATCAACCGCACAACCTGACGCCGATTCGCATCCTCGAATCGGTGCGGCCCGGTATCGAGCAGGTGGCCTGCTTCGACACGGCGTTCCACTGCACGCAGCCCGCGGTGGCCCAGGCGTTCGCGCTGCCGGAGTCGATCACCGGCCGGGGCGTGCGCCGCTACGGCTTCCACGGGCTCTCGTACGAGTACATCGCGAGCGTGCTGCCCGACGTCGCGCCCCAGGCGGCGCGCGGGCGCACGGTCGTCGCCCACCTCGGCAACGGCGCGAGCATGTGTGCGCTCGTGGCGGGCAAGAGCGTCGCGAGCACGATGGGGTTCACGGCGGTCGACGGACTGCCGATGGGCACGCGTTGCGGCAACGTGGACCCGGGCGTCGTGCTGTTCCTGATGGAGGAACTCGGGATGGACGTGCGCGCCGTCGAGGATCTGCTTTATCGGCGCTCCGGCCTGCTCGGGGTGTCCGGCATATCGAGCGACATGCGCACCCTGCTCGCGAGCGACGATCCGCATGCGCGCTTCGCGATCGAGCTGTACGTCTACCGCATCGCGCGCGAACTCGGGTCGCTTGCCGCCGCCATGGAAGGCATCGACGCCATCGTCTTCACGGCGGGGATCGGCGAGCACGCGGCGGCGATTCGCGAAGGGGTGATGCGCCGTGCGGCCTGGCTCGGCGTCGAGATCGATGTCGACGCGAACCATGCCGGCGGGCCGCGGGTCACGACGGCGTCGAGCCGCATACCGGCGTGGGTGATTCCGACCAACGAAGAACTGATGATCGCGCAGCATACGCGCCGGCTGATCCGGTGACGGGCGGACGAACGAACGGAGAAAGGAGCCGTGATGGCCGAACTGTTGCTGGTCAATGTCGAGGAACATGCACGCGACGACGAGGTCGGCGCGTTCCTGACGCAGTATGGATTCCCGCTGTTCGATGCGATCGAGCGCGTGCCGGCCGGGATTGGCAACCCGGTCGCGCTGCTCAGGTTCAGCACGCTGTCGTCGGTGGGGCTCTACACGCTGCGCGCGCGGATCGACCACATATCGTGGCGGGGGCGATCGATTCGTGCGCATATCCTGCCGGACCGGAAGGACTGAACGGCTTCTTGAGCCCGGGTGGCTCAAGGGGTGAATGCGGGTCGGCTCGCCCGCCCCTGTGCGTTTCCAGCACGAACCGGACGATCACCGGCGGCATCGGCCACAACCTGCCGCAGGAAGCGCCGCAGGCGTTCGCGGAGGCGATCCTGCAGGTGGAGCATCTGTGACGCGGGCATGCGTGGGCGTGGTGCGGCGCGGCGTGCGCCGCGCGTTCGTCGCGGGCGTGCGGCTGGCCGGTGCGACGGTCACGCGCGTGAACGGCAGCCATGTGTCGATGCTGAGCCAGCCGAAGGCCGTGGCCGATGCGGTCATCTCGGACTCGTCTACGATGTCGCGCTGACAATAGGATGTCGTTTCGCTCTATTGCAGCGGTCATTCGCTCGACGGAGCGAACCGGGCTCGCTTTAGAATCCGGAAAGGATGGTTCGCCAAGCCGATTCGCTCACGGTGAGAAAAAGAGACGCCATGAAGAGACGATGCCTTCTGAAGGGTGTTGCCGCGCTGCCTTTCCTCCGAACCCCCTCGATTTTTGCCGACGTGATTCCGGCGGTGGCTGGAACAGGCCGCGTTCGGCCAGGCGATCCTGCGTGGCCGGACACTGAGGAATGGGAGGCGCTGAGTCGCGCAGTGGGTGGAAATTTGTTGCGACCGACGACCATCTGGGAGACTTGCGCGCAAGCGCCCCGCACGCCCGATTGTCTAGCTCGCCTGGAGGAAGCGCGAAATCCGATCGCGCTCGGTGACGATCCTGGCGGCACGCAGATCTCAGGGTGGCTCGACGGATGGACACCCCGCGCGAGCGCGTACGCTCTGGCGGCCCGTTCTACCGCCGATGTGGTTGCGGGCATCGATTTCGTGCGCCAACACAATTTGCGTCTGGTGGTGAAAGGCGGAGGGCACAGTTATCTGGGCGGCTCGAACGCGCCGGATTCCCTTTTGATCTGGACACGCGCGATGAACCGCATCGAGCTACACGATGCATTCGTTCCCTTGGGCTCGTCGATGCCTCCGACGCCGGCTGTGACTGTCGAGGCCGGCTGCATGTGGATCGACGTCTACACGGCCGTCACCACCCAGGCTGGGCGATACGTCCAAGGCGGCGGTTGTGCGAGCGTGGGGGTGGCCGGCCTCGTCCAGGGCGGCGGTTTCGGATCGTTCTCGAAGCGTTACGGATTGGCGGCCGCGAGCCTGCTCCAGGCCGAGATCGTCACCGCTGACGGCGTTGTCCGCACCGTCAACGCATCGCGGGAGCCCGACCTGTTCTGGGCGCTGAAAGGCGGCGGTGGCGGCAGTTTCGGTGTGGTGACCAGGCTCACTTTGCAGACCCACGATCTGCCTGAGCACTTCGGTTGGGCTGAGTTCACGGTCAAGGCGTCATCGCGTGAGGCTTACCGGCGGCTGGTTGAACGGCTCGTCGGCCACTATGCCGAACACCTGTTCAACCCCCAATGGGGCGAGCAGCTTGTGTTTCACGAAGACGAAGTCCACGTGTCGATGGTGTGTCAGGGCCTCAACGACGGACGGGCCAAATCGGTCTGGGCACCTTTCATCGATTGGGTACGCGCCTCACCGGCAGATTTCGCCTTCAATGACGAACTTCGAATCGGCGCCGGTCCCGCACGCCGCTGGTGGGATATCAAGGCCAACCCGGGGCTGGTGCCCGACCCACGAGCCGGAGCGGCCACCCAGCACGGTTGGTGGCGAGGCGATGGAGACGAGGCCTCCCTATTTCTGTATGGCTACGCGTCACAATGGCTGCCCGCGACGCTTCTCGAACCAGCCCGACGCGGTCAGCTTGCCGGGGCGCTCGTGAAGGCCGCCCAATTTCAGGCCGTGGAACTGCATGTCAACAAAGGACTCGCCGGTGCCCCTGCGGCAGTGAATGAGCACGCACGTCAGTGCGCGATGAATCCCAAAGTCGCCGACGCGTTCGCCTTGATGATTGTGGCTGCGGGCGGTCCGCCGCCGTTTGCGGGTCTCCCGATCACGCCGCCTGACATGACGGAGGCATATCGCCAAGCCGAGCGTGTGGCCAAAGCTGCGGCCGTTCTTGGAGCGTTGTCGCCACAAAGCGGCTCCTATCTTTCGGAAGCAGATTTTTTCCGTGGAGATTGGCGCGAAGCGTTTTGGGGGGCGAATTATGCGCGGCTGAAAGCGATCAAGAACCGCTACGACCCCGAGGGATTCTTTTTCGTCCATCACGGGGTCGGCAGCGAGGACTGGAGCGCCGACGGCTTTACGCCGGTGCGGTCGTGATTGTTGGGATGTCCGGTGATTGACTTGCAGCGGTCGGGTGTCGTTCATTCGGAGCACAGACCGATGCGGGGCGGGCGCTGCCCTTCACATCGGGCGGGATTCGCACTCCATTTCGGACATTCGGACATTCGGACGTTCATGCAGCAGCGGTCCTACCTTCTACAGCATGATCGACTGAGGCACTTCACGGCAGACGCAGCAGCTTTTACGAAATGGCTTCTTGCGTCGGGAGTGCCGCAGCGACCGCGTCGCCCATCTCGCGGGTGCCGACCTTGCGCGTGCCGGCTTCCCAGATGTCAGCCGTGCGCAGCCCTTGCATGAGCACCCGCTTGACCGCCGTCTCAATACGCAGGGCTTCATTGGGGAGGTTCAGAGAATGGCGCAGCATCATTGCCGCAGACAGGATGGTCGCAAGCGGATTCGCGATGTCCTTGCCCGCGATGTCCGGCGCAGATCCGTGTGACGGCTCATACAAGCCCTTGCCATTCGCATCGAGGGACGCAGAAGGCAACATGCCAATCGAGCCGGTCAGCATCGCCGCTTCGTCCGACAGGATATCGCCGAACAGGTTGCCGGTGACAATCACGTCAAACGCCTTCGGTGCGCGCACCAGCTGCATTGCGGCGTTGTCGATATACATGTGCGAGAGCTCGACGTCGGGATATTCGCTGGCCACCCTTGTTATCGTGTCACGCCAGAATTGAGAGGTTTCGAGCACATTGGCCTTGTCGACGTTACACAAGCGCTTGCCGCGCTTTTGCGCGGCACGAAAGGCGACATGGGCCACGCGAACGATTTCCGGCGTGCTGTAACGCATGGTGTCAAATCCTTCTTCATGACCCTGGAATGGCCCGTCGGGTGCGATACGCGTGCCGCGCGGCTCGCCAAAATACACGTCGCCGGTCAGGTCGCGGATGATCAGGATGTCGAGACCGCCAACGACTTCTGGCTTAAGCGTCGATGCTGCTGACAGTTCCGGATACAGCATCGCAGGACGCAGGTTGGCGAACAAGGCCAGATGCTTGCGCAGGCCGAGGATCGCTTGTTCCGGTCGTAGTGGTCGTTCGAGCTTGTCGTATTGCCAGTCGCCAACGGCGCCAAGAAGAATAGCGTCGGCTGATTTTGCCAACGCGAGCGTACGCTCGGGCAAGGGGTGGCCGTGGATGGCATAGCCGGCACCGCCAACTGGTGCTTCTTCCAGTTCGAAGGAACAATCAAGCGCGTTGAGTACCTTGACGGCCTGCGCCGTGATTTCAGGACCAATGCCGTCACCGGGCAAAACCGCAATTCTTGGATTCATGCGAATGGAGTCTCCGTTGATTGAAGGACTCCAGCCTAACCGACGTACTCTCATGAAAAAAGATTAAGCATTTATCCCGGTACAGATCATGCCATGCTGCCTGAACCGCACTCGACCCGGCAGACGTGAGATGAAGGGGATCGCCGAGCGTTTCGTGCTTGATGCGCCGACCTCACGCGAACACGCAGAGCGGGCTGGCGATGCCCTCGACGTAGACGAGCACCGAGTACGGTTGCAACAGTCACTGGAACGAGGCGTTCTCAATGCGACGGAAAGGCAAACTCGTCGCCGATGCAATGCTTCGACCGGATTCGGCAGCGTGCTGCTTCGTCGGCGCATTTAGTACGCAGTCTTTGCCATGAGACGCAGACTTCCGCAAACGGCTTCGGCAATCAACTACTTTCTCGCCGAGATTGCGTGCATTTGACCGGCTGACCTGTCGTGATCCACGGTGAATCCGACCCGTTGCAACGCTGCGACCTGGCTTGCGGGTGACAGGCGCAGTTTCTTGTAGCTGCTCTTGTAGAGCCTCCATGCCTCACCCTCACGCACATGGATCAGATCGGTGACCACGACATTTTCAGGTTCGTATTCAAGCACGCAAGTCATGAGGCGCTTGTCGTCGGCACGCACCGGAATGAAACGCTCCAGTCCCACCCGTTCCCGGGAAAGATCACGGAAAGTCAGTACCAGGCGCCCGTCCGGCTCCAGGGCATCGTAGGCGTCCCGATAGAGTCTCGATATATCGTCCTGCCGTTCCAGATGTGTCAGCGTGTCTCCCATGCAAACGATGACACTGACCGAGCCGCATTCGACCAGGGTTGGAAAGGCGCGCAGATCGGCAAACACGGGCGTGACCCGATCGTCGTCCACCGCCTTTTCCAATTCCGCGAGAAGATCCCGGCTGCTGTCGATCGCAATGACAGCGCCGTAGCCGAGATTGACGAGCGCCATGGACTGGTATCCCGGTCCACACCCAAGATCGACGGCGATGGCCTTCGGTCCGCAGTTCAAGCCCAGCTCGGCAAGAAGTGCTTTCTGCTCGGCGGCCTTATCGCTGACCGTCGCGCCACTCATCCACGAATAGTGAGCGGCCAGGAGATCATCATAGTGGCGAGTCGCCTGGCTCGCGGGGCGGGCGCCCATATAGTCACAGATTGATTTTGTCATCCTGAAGATCCTGGCAATCTCGACCAGACGATGCGATGCGGCCCCGCGCGAACTGAAGCGCTGCATCGGCGACGCGCCAGCCGAGGTGGCGCGCGGTGGCGAGATCCGCTTCGGGAGGCGCGGCCTCGGGTCCTTGATCCGTATTCGATTGCGCGCCCGCACCTAACCAGAAACCCAGCCGATTGAGATCCTCCGCCGAGCCCGTGGTCGAGTTATTGGCAGGAGGCAGGCCAAGATTGACCCAGTGCATGCCGTGCTGGGCGGCGAACAACGCAAGCTGCACAAGCGTGGACAGTTTGTCTCCGGCGTGCGCGCCGGAATTCGTGAATCCGGCCGCAATCTTGTCCTTCCACAGGAAGCCCCTGAACATGACCGCACTGGAGGTCGCCTCCTGAAAGGCTTTGAATTCCGCCGACACGCCCGCCATATAAGTCGGCGCGCCGAAAATGATTGCGTCGGCAAGTGCGAGTTCGTCCCAGCGCGCTGGCGCGTCCTCGCAAGCGACAAGAAATCCCGTTGCGCCGGCAGCACGGCCGACCCCTTCTTTTACGGCCATCGCCTGCCGTGCGGTATGGCCATAACGGCTATGAAAGACAATCGCTACACTTGCATTCGTCACTGACTTCTCCTGGAAGATCGACATCCCTATCCCGCTTCATCTGGCCAGCCGCGGCACTACAGTTCGACCAGCACCACGCCTTTGAGCCTGCCTGCACACGCCTCCTGCAATGCCGCCGGGGCATTGTCGAGGCCACGGAAGGTCGTGCACGGCAGACAAATCGCACCTGCGTGCCGCCATTCGTCCAGGCGGTCCAGCCATTCGTCGATCACACCGGGATCGTCTTCGCATGCGCTGTAGCCGCGCAGCGTGATGCCCTTGATCGGAAGCCGAAACGTATCGATCTCGGCCGGCGCGATAGAGCTGGCGTGCTCGGCACTCAGTTCCGCGACGAGGGCACCCAGGATGACGAAACGCGCACCCTCTCGCGCCCGCGCCACGGCGGCGCTCAATTGTTCGCCGCCAACCATGTCGACGAAAACATCGATGCCATCGGGCGCGGCGTCGGCCAGTTGCGCGACGAATGGACTACCGTCGCGCACAATCACTGCGTCATAGCCGAGCTCCCGCCTCATCCACGCCGCCTTGTCCGGGCTGCGCGTGCTGCCGATGACTCGCCCCGCACCGAGCCTGCGCGCGATCTGTCCGGCCATCGATCCGATGGCGCCTGCTCCGCTCGATACGAGCACCGTGTCGCCCCGCTTGATCTGTATTCCACGCGTCAGCGCCGCATAGGCGGTCGAGCCATGACCGAGGTAAGCCGCGGCATCGAGGCCTTCGCCGGGCAGCGCCTCGCAGCGATGCGCGTCGACGACCGCATAGTCGCGCCAACCCAGCGGATGCAGGACAATCTCGCCCGCCTGCAGTCCGGATTCCGGCCCTGCGGCAATCACTTCGCCAATTGCCGCGTCCGCCAGGGCGTCGCCGGGCTTGAGGGGCGGAAACGGAATGCCCTTGATTTCTTTCGCGTCGCGGCTGGCCATCAGGCGCGTCGACACCGAGACGCGGAACCACCGGTTGCGTAGCAGCACTTGATGGGGCGCCAAAGGCGGCAACGAAGTCTCGACAATCGAGAAATGAGCCGACTGGAGCTTGCCCTCCGGGTGGGTGGCGAGTTGAACCTGACGTGAAACGCGGGGATGCAAATCCATGGGAGACTCCTTCGATCTGGCGCAGGCAGCATCGCCGAGCGACACGTTTTGCCTGCGAAGGTATAGTGAAATTTTTGCGTGAATCCACAGCCATGGCTACTCGCTTTTCCGCTCCCCCTCCATCGGGCCGCCGAGTCCCCAGGCAGCAGCGTTCGCGCGCCACGGTCGATGCACTCGTCGAGGCTGCTGCTCACGTTCTCGCCGCTCGCGGCTGGGCGAAGTTCACGACCAACGAAGTGGCCCACGTCGCCGGCGCAAGCATTGGATCGTTGTATCAATACTTTCCCGACAAGCTGGCGCTGGCCGAGGCGATCCGTGAGCGTCACCTCAACGCAGTACTGGCCGCGTTGCCGGATCCCGGCGCGTGCGACGACGCCATTCCGCCTGTGACGCGGGCCGCTCGATTGATCGACGGCATCATCGCGATCCATTCGGCGGATCAGAGGGTGCATCGGGTGCTGCTCGAAGAAGTCCCACTCGCGGCGCGTTCAAGCAATGACGCATTCGAGGTGGAATACCTGCGCCGTTACCAGGCGTTGATCCGGCCAGGCGAGCCGCACGCCGCCGACCCGCGGGATACGATTGCCGCCCAGGTGCTCGCCGCGGCCGTGGAAGGCACGGTCCACGCCGCCGCGTCGCGCGGCGCGCTCGCGGTACCCGAGGTGCGGCGGGAACTCAACGGCCTGGTATGCGGCTATCTGCGTGAACGCGGCGCCCGAGCCATCGAGCAATGAGGAACGAGCGCCTCCTGCATTTGCGGGCATTCTTGAATTCGCCGCACGTGGAGAGGGTGCTGTTGGCGACGGAGCGCAGCGTCGTCTGACAGTCGAACATCAACGGCAAGGAGTGGAAGTCGTTTCCGATTCCCTGTCCGCCCGTCGGTCGTTGGCGCTCGGACATCCAGAGGTGCCGGGCACGTCTGCCGCTTCAAATTGAATCGAGAGACCTCGTCACGACGGCCGCGTACCAAGCAGGGTGGAGCGACCGCTTTGGGGAGCGTCGATTGACGCCTTAGGGGTGCGATGAGAGCCGGTCGCGCGTGCGCGAACGGGCCAGGCTGCCCTTGGAAGTTCAACGTCGAATGAACGGCAAAGCAGAGAGTTCAACGTTGAGTAAGCCGCGACTTCAACATTGAACGAGCGCGTTTGCCCGGTAGGCCGTGTATGGCCGGCGCGTCGGAACCAAGTCGAGTGAATCTCGACAGGAAGCATGGGCGAGAAAACACTCCGTGTCATTCTGATCATCCTTTCCTCGAAAAGTATGGGTTCGCCTGTTTGGTCGAGGTAACTCGAAGACAACCCGACAACCCGGCCGATGGCGTGCTTCTCGCATCCCGGCGTCATGTCGCGATCGTTTCGATTCCCCACCCGCTATCTCGCGCACCAGGCGATGGCCTCCGGCCGCCGCAAAACTCCCCGCCTGGATCCGCCCGTTCACGCTCCCCGGCTATTGCATTCCTCGCGCCGCTGATTAGGAAATGAATTTTTATTGGTTCTGCTTGCCCGGCCGCGCTCGCATAGTGGCGCTGACGGCTATAGACAGCACGCAAGCTGCAACGGCCGCATTCCCGGCGTTTTTTGATCATACGAATCAACGAAAACAAGGACGTGTCATGACGGTTGCATTGGAACAACGAACCGCCGCGCAGCAGGCGCTCGAAGACGCGCGCGCGGCGGCAGCAGCGGCCGGAACGCCCTATGCGGGCGGCGTCGCGCCGGAAGCCGCATGGGCGCTGTTCTCCGCCGGCGACGCAGTGCTGGTGGACGTGCGCACCGCCGAGGAACGGAAATTCGTCGGCCACGTGCCGGAGTCGCTGCATGTGCCGTGGGCAACGGGCACGAGCCTGACGCGCAACCCGCGCTTCGTGCGCGAACTGGAAGCGAAGACCGGCAAGGCGGCCGTCGTGTTGCTGCTGTGCCGCAGCGGCAACCGCTCGGCGCAGGCGGCCGAGGCCGCGACGAAGGGGGGCTTTGCGCAGGTATTCAACGTGCTCGAAGGGTTCGAGGGCGACCTCGACGAACGGCAGCATCGCGGCGGCAGCAATGGCTGGCGTTTTCGCGGCCTGCCGTGGGCGCAGGACTGATTCACGGCCGTTACAGGGAGAAAGCAGCATGGCCGCATTCGACATCGACGACATCGTTCAATCGCTGCAGACCGTGCGCCGCGCGTGGCGCGAGAAGCAGCGCCGCTCGCTCGAGCCGGGCGGGCGCGACCTGCCGGCGCGCGAGGCGCTCGCGCAGATCATCGGCGGGCTGAAGGGCGTGCTGTTCCCGATGCGGCTCGGGCCGCCCGACCTGCGCCAGGAGAGCGAGAATTTTCACGTGGCCCATGCGCTCGATGCGGCGTTGAATGCGCTGCTTGCACAGGTGAAGCTGGAATTGCGCTACGCGGCGCGACAGCGCAATGCCGACGTGCTGGCCGATAACGTCGATGACGTCGCGTCGACAGCCGTGCAGGCATTTGCCGCCCGCCTGCCCGAGATTCGCCGGCTGCTCGACAGCGACGTGCTGGCCGCATTCCACGGCGATCCGGCAGCCGGCAGCGTCGACGAGGTGCTGCTGTGCTACCCGGGCATCCTCGCGATGATCCATCACCGGCTCGCGCACGAGCTGTACGGGCTCGGCCTGCCGCTGCTCGCGCGGATCATCGCCGAGCAGGCGCATGCGGAGACGGGCATCGACATTCATCCGGGCGCGCGCATCGGCGCGGGCTTCTTCATCGACCACGGCACGGGCGTCGTGATCGGCGAGACGGCGATCATCGGCGAGCGCGTGCGCGTGTACCAGGCCGTCACGCTCGGCGCGAAACGCTTTCCGCGCGACGCGGCCGGCCATCTGGAGAAGGGCCTGGCGCGCCATCCGATCGTCGAGGACGACGTGGTGATCTATGCGGGCGCAACGATCCTCGGCCGCGTGACGATCGGGCGCGGCGCGGTGATCGGCGGCAACGTGTGGCTCACGCAGGACGTACCGGCCGGCGCGAACATCACGCAGGCCGTGCTGCGCAGCGAAGCGAACGCCGCGCCGCACGCGGCGGCGCGGGTCGCATAGGAGGCCCGATGAGCGACCTCATCCATCACTTCGGCGCCAACGTGCGCAAGCTGCGCGAAGCGCGCACGTGGTCGCAGGAGCAGCTTGCCGAGCATGCGGGGCTGAACCGCTCGTATGTCGGCGAGATCGAGCGCGGCGAGGCGATCGCGTCGATCGTCACCGCCGACAAGATCGCGCGTGCGTTCGACGTGTCGATCTCGACGCTGCTGCCGGGGGCGTACGTTACCTGAGGCTGCCCCGTTCCGTTTCCCTTTCGGTTGCACGCGACATGACGGCTATAGCATGTTGAGCCGGCAGGTGCGTGCTTCCGATAATCGTCGAGCGTCATAAGCAATCCCGTTTTTCATCTAAAGAACCCGGAGCCCCACATGTCGACCGTTGCAAGCGGCACGGCCGCGCTGAGCGATCACGCCGCCCGCCAACTAGCGAACGCTACCAAGACCGTCCCCCAGCTTTCCACGATCACGCCGCGCTGGCTGACCCACCTTCTGCAATGGGTGCCGGTCGAGGCCGGCATCTATCGCCTGAACCAGGTGAAGAACCCGGAAGCCGTGCGCGCCGCGTGCACGCAGCTCGAGGACGAAAGCGTGCTGCCGCAGACCTTCGTGCCGTATGAGGAACAGCCGCGCGAGTATTTCCTGAACGCGGTGAGCACGGTGCTCGACGTGCATACGCGGATCTCCGATCTTTACAGCAGTCCTCATGACCAGATCAAGGAACAGCTGCGCCTGACGATCGAGACGATCAAGGAGCTGCAGGAAAGCCAGCTGATCAACAACCCCGACTACGGGCTGCTGGCAAACGTGACCGACGACCAGCGGATCTTCCCGCTGACGGGCGCGCCGACGCCCGACGATCTCGACGAGCTGCTGACGAAGGTGTGGAAGGAACCCGCGTTCTTCCTCACGCACCCGCTCGCGATCGCTGCGTTCGGCCGCGAATGCACGCGGCGCGGCGTGCCGCCGCCGACGGTCAGCCTGTTCGGCTCGCAGTTCCTCACGTGGCGCGGCATTCCGCTGATCCCGTCGGACAAGGTGCCGGTCGCGGACGGCAAGACCAAGATCCTGCTGCTGCGCGTCGGCGACAAGCGGCAGGGCGTCGTCGGCCTGTATCAGCCGGGCGTCGCGGGCGAGCAGGGCCCGGGCCTGTCGGTGCGCTTCATGGGGATCAACAACCAGGCGATCGCGTCGTACCTGATCTCGCTGTATTGCTCGCTCGCGGTCCATTCGCCGGATGCGCTGGCTGTCCTCGATGATGTCGAAATCGCCAAGTTCCATGACTATCCCGACACCTACCGTTAATCCCGGCCTGGCCGGCGGCGACGCGCACGCGCTGCCGCATGCGCCGCTGCCGGCCGGCTTGCCCGACCCGGCAACGCTTGCGCGGCTCGCGTCCGAGTTCTTCGCGACACCGCCCGGGCAGGCCACCGCGCCCGGGCTGTCGGCGGGCAGCGGTGCGGTTGGCGGCGTGCCGTCGGCATTGCCGGCCGCTGCACCGATCCTCGCGTCGGTGAGCAACCCGGTACCGGGCGGCTCGCCGCTCGCAGGGCCGGGCGGCGCGGGCACCGGCGTGCCCGGTCTCGCGCTCCCGCAAGGGAAAGTGCCCGGCGCGAACCTCGCGCCGTCCGCACCGACGCACGTGCTGTCGCTCGGCAACCGCGCACCCGCGCTCGCGCCGCATGCGGCCGCGCAGAACGGGTTGCCGGACAACGTCGTGTCGATCGCGCCGGCGCTCGAGCCGCGCGTCGGCGGCGCGGCGCTCGGCGTGCCGCAAGCGAATGCGCCGGTGCAGGAAGGCGCGGCGAAAGCATCGCCGTACTACTTCACCGATGGTTCGCTGCAGGGCTGGCAGGCGACGCCGCAGGACATCGTCGTGCCGTCGAACGGCCTCGCATCGCCGGAAGCGTTCGGGTTGCCCGGCGACGACGTGCTGCGCGAGCTGCTCGCCGTGCATCGCGACGTGCCGGTGTCGCGTGCGTCGGGCGCCGACGTGCCGCGCTACTTCATCGACGATGCGCCTGCACCCGAGCCGCAGGGTCAGTGGCATCGCGGCGCGCACCCGCCGTTCGACGTGAACGCGATCCGCCGCGATTTCCCGATCCTGCAGGAGCGCATCAACGGCAAGCAACTCGTGTGGTTCGACAATGCGGCGACGACGCACAAGCCGCAGGCCGTGATCGACCGGCTCGCGTATTTCTATGCGCACGAGAACTCGAACATCCACCGCGCCGCCCATGCGCTGGCCGGTCGCGCGACGGATGCATACGAGCATGCGCGGGACACCGTGCGGCGTTTCATCGGCGCGGCGTCCCCGGATGAAATCGTGTTCGTGCGCGGCACGACCGAGGCGATCAACCTGATCGCGAAGACATGGGGCGTGCAGCACGTCGGCGAAGGCGACGAGATCATCGTGTCGCATCTCGAACATCACGCGAATATCGTGCCGTGGCAGCAGCTTGCCGCGCAGAAGGGGGCGACGCTGCGCGTGATCCCGGTCGACGATTCGGGGCAGGTGCTGCTCGACGAATACCGGAAGCTGCTCAACGACCGCACCAGGATCGTGTCCGTCACGCAGGTGTCGAACGCGCTCGGCACGGTCGTGCCGGTGAAGGAAATCGTCGAGCTTGCGCATCGTGCCGGCGCGAAGGCGCTCGTCGACGGCGCGCAGTCGATCTCGCACATGCGCGTGGACGTGCAGGCGCTCGATGCGGATTTCTTCGTGTTCTCCGGGCACAAGATCTACGGGCCGACCGGGATCGGCGTCGTGTACGGCAAGCGCGCGATCCTCGACGACATGCCGCCGTGGCAGGGTGGCGGCAACATGATCGCGGACGTGACGTTCGAGCGTACGGTGTTCCAGCCGCCGCCGAACCGGTTCGAGGCCGGCACCGGCAACATCGCGGATGCGGTGGGGCTGGGCGCCGCGCTCGACTATGTGAGCCGGGTCGGCATCGAGAACATCGCGCGCTATGAGCACGACCTGCTTGCGTATGCAACGAGCGTGCTCGCGCCGGTGCCGGGCGTGCGGCTCGTCGGCACCGCGCGCGACAAGGCGAGCGTGCTGTCGTTCGTGCTGAAGGGTTACGAGACCGAGGAGGTCGGGCAGGCGCTGAACGAAGAGGGCATCGCGGTGCGCTCGGGGCATCACTGCGCCCAGCCGATCCTGCGGCGTTTCGGCCTGGAGGCAACCGTGCGGCCGTCGCTCGCGTTCTACAACACGTGCGACGAGGTCGATGCGCTGGTGAGCGTCGTGCGGCGTCTCGCGACGCGGCGCTGACGCCATTCGCTTGCGGCGGCCCGCGCGGGTCGCCGCAAGCGTTCGATCGCTACACGCTTCAGAACCGCACGACCTGCTTTTGCTCGACGCTGAAGCCGTCGCGCAGCACGCTCGCCGAATCCGCGAAGTAGCGGCGGGTTTCCGACAGCAGGTCGGTGTTGCCGCGGCGGCAGAACACGACCCCCGACCCTTCTTCGGTGAGCAGTTCGTCGATCAGCGATTCGGGTTGCCCGATATCGGCGAGATGGACGTTCTGCACGCCGTGCGCGAGTGCATCGAGCGCTTCGCGCACGCAGGACGCGGCAGTAGCGGCCGGGTGCTCGGCAAGCCAGTGCTCGAGTTCCGTGATGCCGTAAAGCCCGGCGAGCTCGCCGAGTTCGCGCAGCAGCGTGCTTCCAACCATCATCACCAGCGTGACGGCGCCCGTGCGCTGCGCGAAGAGGCTGCCGAGCCGTTCCGCACGCAGCAGGCGATCGTGGCCTGCGTCGTCCGGGGCGACCGGCATCACGACGGGCACCAGACCGTTTTCGAGAAACGCGTTCAGCGCGGTGCCGTCGAAACGTGCGATTGCGCTCGTGCCGGTGCGGTCAGCATCGGCGCTCGCCACCAGCAGGCCGCCATCGTGACCGTCGATGCCGATTGCCTTGGCGCCGTGACTGCCGATCAGGCGCACCAGCTCATGATTGACGCCGGCCATCGCCGCGTGCACGGCGTGGATCGATTGCGTACCGGCTGCGGCCGGCAAGCTCTGGACGACGATCGGTCGAACGCCGGTGAGCGCGAGCAGCGCGACATCCTGCGCGAACGCCTGGCGGGCGCGCGCATCGCTCGCGGCGCCGCCCTCGACGATGACGACGGTCTGCCCGTGCAGGGCCTGCATGAACGGCAGCGAGCGTGCCAGGCCGGCCACGCGACGCGACGTAGGGGTGGGACTTTCAGGGTCTGGGAACATGGGAGTCCGATTGGATGAAGGGAATGCCTGTCGCCGCACGGTGCGGCATCAATGCATGCGTTGCATCAGCTGGTGAATCTCGTGCGGTGTCTGCGCGTCGCGCGATGCCTGCCGGAACGGGCGTTCGCTGAAACACCGCGCCGCGTCGGCGAGCAGTTCGAGATGCGCGCGGTCGTCTTCTTTCGGGAGGACGAGCACGATGAATTCGCGCACCGGCTTGCGGTCCGGTGCGTTGAAGGTGAACGGATACCGCGTGCGAACGAATAGCGCGACGGCCGAGCGAAGCCCGTCGACACGCGCATGTGGAATTGCGACGCCCTGGCCGAGGCCGGTCGAGCCGAGCTGTTCGCGCTTGACCAGTTCGGTCCTGACCCGTTCGGCGGATACGCCACTGCTGCGCTCGATATATCGCGCGACGAGGTCGAACAACTGGATCGCGCTTTCGACCGGCACGTCGAGCAGGATGTGGTCCGGCGGGCAGGCGGCGGCCAGCCGGGTCGTGTCCGGTGCACCGCTGTGTCGGCGGGGAAGGTCGGGGTGGCCGCCAGAGGCGGCCTGCTGCGTTTGCATGCGGATCTCTCCGTGTCGGGATGACAGGGAAATCCTAGACAAAACCGCGTAAAGAGGGTGTCAGATACGCTGGGGTGCGGCATTAAAATGGTGTATCGATTGCGTCGCGGCTCGCGCGACGCGCTCGATACGCACGCCTTCAGGTGCCCGACAGCACGAACGGCAGCGTCGTCAGCAAAAAGACCGAAATGCCGACGACCGGCGCGCCGAACGCAATCGCCGCGAACGCCACCGCGGCGCTGGTCAGCACGAGCGTTCTCGACACCAGCCGGTGCCGGTCGTGTGCAGCCGCCCTGTCATCGCGGATTGCATCGGTCCGCTCGCCGATCACGTGTTTCCAGAACGTCAGGCCAAGCATGATTGCTCCTGTATGAAAGATGGCCGGAACGGGGCGCGCGATGCGCCCCACATGCGTATCAGCAGCGCTTGAGCTTGAGCACGCGCGAGATCTGCCCGGGCGTGAAGCTGCTGTTGCGCACGTAAGGCGCGCAGTCGAGCGGCGCGGTGAGCGATTCGCTGACGACGTACTGGCCGACGAAGCGGTATGCGTCTGTCGCCATGCGGATGAACACCGGAATCGCATCGCGTTGCGCGGCGAGCGTCCTGCCGGCCGCTCGCGCGGACGCGCTGCCGTCGCAGAGGATCACGTCGGGCGCGTGCGGGTTGAGGTCCGTGCGCAGGCAGGCGGCCACGACCTTGCCGTTCTTCGTCGGCAGGAACGCCTGCTTGCTGCCGCCACAGGCGGTGTGGATGAATTCGCGGGTGTACTGCTTGTCGATCTCGAACATGATCGGGCTCCGGTATCGGAAACTTCCGTTGATTGAATCAGGTATGCGAATCAATGAGGCTGGATCGACAGGTCGGATGCGGGCATGCCGATCGATCGTTGCCGCGGCGGCGGATCGATGGCGCGTCGTGACGGGAATGTCCGCGCGAACACGCTTGCGTCGCGCGAGGCGCGGCTAACGCATCGACGTCGTGTTCAAGCGTGCACGGGAATGACTACGGCGCGCACCGTCCGCCTGCTGGCAGGACGGTGGCTCGGGAAGAGAGAGACGCAGGCGTCCTGCCTGTCAGGCAGAAAAGCAACTCGGAGGGCGAGGACTTCGGATGCGCATGTGCGTGCTCGGTGAGGGATGGGTTGCGAACACATTCTAGTGAACGCATGCGCGGGCGCAAGTAAAAAGGTCGTAAAGGTTTCGGGGGCCATGCGGGATGGCGCCGCGTGTGACGTGCGCTGCCAGAGGTTGACGATGCGCTGGCCCGGGCGGGCGACGCCCGTCAGGAGGACGCCGGCGAGTGGAAGCAAGGGGGTGAGGGTGGTCGACGCGGGATGGACGTAACGGCAGACCGGGTTTAAAAAAAACGCGTGACGACTTTCATCGCCACGCGCCGCGGGAGTCCATGAGAACGCGCGCATGCCGGCGAACCGGCACACGCGCCGCACCGTCAGAAATCGAACCCCGGCCCGCCCGCACCCGGGCCGCCTGGCGCCGCCGCCGGCGCCGCGTCCTTCGGCGCTTCGAACACGGTCGCATCGGTCGTCAGCAACAGCCCCGCGACCGACGCCGCGTTCTGCAGCGCCGTACGCGTGACCTTGGTCGGATCGAGCACGCCCGATTCGACGAGGTCGCCGTATTCGCCCGTCTGCGCGTTGTAGCCGAAGTTGCCCGAGCCTTCGGCGACTTTCGCGACGACGACGCTCGCTTCCTCGCCCGCGTTCGTGACGATCTGGCGCAGCGGCTCCTCGAGCGCGCGCAGCACGATCTTGATGCCCGCGTTCTGGTCGGCGTTCACGCCGTGCAACTCGCGAATCGCCTGCCGCACGCGGATCAGCGCGACGCCGCCGCCCGGCACGATACCTTCCTCGACCGCCGCGCGCGTCGCGTGCAGCGCGTCGTCGACGCGATCCTTCTTTTCCTTCACCTCGATCTCGGTGGCGCCCCCGACCTTGATCACCGCCACGCCGCCCGCGAGCTTCGCGACGCGCTCCTGCAGCTTTTCACGGTCGTAGTCCGACGTGGCTTCGTCGATCTGCACGCGGATCTGCTTCACGCGCGCTTCGATGTTCTTCGCATCGCCCGCGCCGTCGATCACGGTCGTGTTTTCCTTGCCGACCTCGATGCGCTTCGCCTGGCCGAGTTCGGCCAGCGTCGCTTTCTCGAGCGTGAGGCCCGTTTCCTCGGCGATAACCTGCCCGCCCGTGAGGATCGCGATGTCCTCGAGCAGCGCCTTGCGGCGGTCGCCGAAGCCCGGCGCCTTCACGGCCACCGTCTTCAGGATCCCGCGGATGTTGTTCACGACCAGCGTCGCGAGCGCTTCGCCTTCGACATCCTCCGCGATGATCAGCAGCGGACGGCCCGACTTCGCGACCTGTTCGAGCACCGGCAGCAGGTCGCGGATGTTCGAGATCTTCTTGTCGTGCAGCAGGATGTACGGGCTTTCGATCTCGGCGATCTGCTTGTCGGGATTGTTGATGAAGTACGGCGACAGGTAGCCGCGATCGAATTGCAGCCCCTCGACCACGTCGAGTTCATCCGCGAGCGATTTGCCGTCCTCGACGGTGATCACGCCTTCCTTGCCGACGCGGTCGATCGCTTCCGCGATGCGCTGGCCGATCGATTCCTCGCCGTTCGCGGAGATCGTCGCGACCTGCGCGATTTCCTTGCTCGTGGTGGTCGGCCGGCTGATCTTCTTCAGTTCGTCGACGGCCGCCGCGACGGCCTTGTCGATGCCGCGCTTCAGGTCGAGCGGATTGAGCCCGGCCGCGACGTATTTCTGGCCTTCGCGGACGATCGCCTGGGCGAGCACGGTGGCCGTCGTGGTGCCGTCGCCGGCTGCGTCGCTGGTGCGCGAGGCGACTTCCTTCACGAGCTGGGCGCCGATGTTCTGCAGCTTGTCCGCGAGTTCGATTTCCTTCGCGACCGACACGCCGTCCTTCGTGACGACGGGGGCGCCGAAGCTGCGTTCGAGCACGACGTTGCGGCCCTTCGGCCCGAGCGTGACCTTCACCGCGTTGGCGAGAATGTTCACGCCTTCCGTCAGCCTGGCCCGTGCGACGTCGCTGAAAATGATTTCCTTCGCTGCCATGATTGCGCTCCGTTAGTGATTGACGACCGCGACGATGTCTTCCTCGCGCAGCACGAGAAACTCGGTGCCGTCCAGCTTGACGGCCTGACCCGCGTACTTGCCGAACAGCACGCGCTCGCCGACCTGCAGGTCGGGCACGATGCGCTGGCCGTCCGCATCCTTGCGGCCGGGGCCGACGGCGATCACTTCGCCCTGATCGGGCTTCTCCGCGGCGCTGTCGGGGATCACGATGCCCGACGCGGTGGTGGTTTCCTGGTCGAGTCGCTTCACGATCACGCGATCGTGCAAGGGGCGTAGGCTCATTTGTTCGTCCTGTGCTGATCTGTCGAAATTGGCTGGCACTCTTTAACAGAGAGTGCTGACGAGTATAAAAATGCGCGGCGCCGCGATCCAATAACGGATTCGGAAATGCATTCGCGCGGATGCGCTATGGACGGGAGACGGGCGGGGCTGCCGTCAGATCAGCAGCGATACCGTCCTGAACAGCGCGAGATCCTCCTTGCGCGCGGATCGCGCATGTCGGCGGATCACGTGCAGCAGGCAGTCGATGAAGCAGCGTGCCGCGTCGCTCAGCGTGCTGCTGCGACGTGTGACGATCCCGAGGTCGCGCGGCTCGAACGTCTCCTGCAACTGCAACGCACGCATCCGGTCGCCGAACGGCGGCACGGCGGCGAGAATCGTCGGGCACCACGTGCACATGTCGGCCTGCTCGAGCATCGTCTGCAGCATCGCGACCGATTGCGCGCGCACGATGCGCCGCTCGTCGATCTGCGCGCCGTGGCGCGTGAACAGGTAATCGACGAGTGCGGCCTGCCCGTCGGCCGCGAAATTCAGCACCCAGTCCTGGTCGAGCAGGTCGTGAATCGAGCGCACGCGTTCGCACGGATGGCCGGCCCGCACCATGACCGAGGTTTCGTAGCGCAGCATCGGCTCGAACGCGAATTCCTGCGTGCCGCCCGGCTGGACGTGGCCGAGCGCGAAGTCCATGCCGCCGTCGCGCAACAGCGGCTGTGCGACGGCCATCAGCGCTTCGTAGAGTTCGAGGCGCACGTCGGGCATCTGCTGGCGAAACCGCAGCACGGCTTCCGCGAGGAACGTCACCGTGAGCCACGGCGTCACGCCGATGCTCAGCCGGCCCTCGACGCGGCCGCGCATGCGTTCGAGATCGCTTTGCGCGTGTTCGAGCTGCTTCAGCACGAGTTTCGCGTGCGTGAGCAGCGTCTTGCCGTATTCGGTGAAGCCGATGCCTTCCGGCGCGCGCACGAGCAGCGGCAGCCGCTCACTCGCCTCCAGCTCGCGCAGCGCGCGCGTGACGGCCGCCTGCGACAACCCGAGCGAACGCGCCGCGCCGCGGATGCTCCCGGCCTCCGCGCTCGCGACGAGCGCCTGCAACTGATGCAGCTTGATCGTGCTCATGGTGCGATACCCGACAACGAAAGGTTTTCATCATAACGAAACCGCGGCTGTTCGCCGGGATTTTCGCTGCATACGATTCGGCCACGATCGGTCATCCGGGCGATCGACCCGCGGAACGAATCGAGGAGAATCGGGGTTGGACCACGAACATATTCCACCGGAAATGGCGGCCATCGAGACGGAGATGATTGCGCTGCGCCACCGGCTGCACGCGCATCCCGAACTCGGCTTCGAGGAACACGCGACCAGCGATCTGGTTGCCGATTGCCTGACAACGTGGGGTTATCGGGTGACGCGCGGGCTTGGCGGCACGGGCGTGGTCGGGACGCTGACGCGCGGCACCGGGAAACGGCTCGGGCTGCGCGCGGACATGGACGCGCTGCCGATCCGCGAGACCACCGGGCTGCCGCATGCGAGCCGGTGCGACGGCGTGATGCACGCGTGCGGCCACGACGGTCATACGGCGATGCTGCTCGCGGCGGCCCGCTGTCTGGCGGAACGCGCGCGCTTCGCGGGCACGCTGAACGTGATTTTCCAGCCGGCCGAAGAAGGGCTCGGCGGCGCGAGGCGGATGATCGACGACGGCCTGTTCACACAGTTTCCGTGCGACGCCGTGTTCGCGATGCATAACGTGCCGGGCCTGCCCGCCGGCGTGCTCGGTTTCTGCGACGGCGCGGCGATGGCGTCGGCCGACGAGGTGCGCGTGCGCGTGATCGGGCGCGGCGGGCATGGCGCCGCGCCGCACACGACGATCGATCCGGTGGTGGTGTGTGCGTCGATCGTGATGGCGTTGCAGACGGTGGTGTCGCGCAACGTGAATCCGCAGGAACTGGCGATCGTCTCGGCCGGCTCGATCCATGCGGGCACCGCGTCGAACGTGATTCCGCCGCATGCGGAACTCGAACTCAGCGTGCGCGCGTTGTCGCCGGACGTGCGCGCGCTGCTCGAGCGGCGTGTCCGCGCGATCGTGCACGGACAGGCCGCGAGCTACGGCGCGACGGCCGAGATCGACTATCGATACGGTTATCCGGTGCTCGTCAATCATGCGGCGGAAACGGCCTTTGCGCGCGACGTGGCCCGCGAGTGGGGCGGCGACGCGGCGCTGATTCCGCATTTGCGGCCGATCGCGGCGAGCGAGGACTTCGCGTTCATGCTCGAGGTTTGCCCGGGCAGCTACCTGTCGATCGGCAACGGCGACGGTGCCGCCGGATGCGGGCTGCATCACCCGGGTTACGACTTCAACGATGCGTGCCTCGCGACCGGCGCGAGCTACTGGGTCGCGCTCGCGGAGCGGTACCTCGCGTGATGCGGTCGCAAGATTTCGGTTCACGAATCACGATTTACACAAGGAGACTGGCAATGAAACAGTGGATGGTGGCGCTCGCGGTGGCGCTGGCGGCAGGGACAGCACATGCCGGCGACTGGACGGGCAAGGAGATCCGCCTCGCGGTCGATCCGACTTACCCACCGCTCGAATACAAGCTGCCCGACGGCACGCTGACGGGCTTCGGGATCGACATCACGAACGCGTTGTGTGCGGAACTGCACGCGCGCTGCGTGTGGGTCGAGTCGAGCTTCGACGGGATGATTCCGGGGCTGCTCGCGCGCAAGTTCGACGTGATCGCGTCGTCGATGACGATCACGCCGAAGCGAATGCAGCAGATCGCGTTCACGAACCGGATCTCGAACGCACCGGCGCGACTGGTCGTGCACAAGGGGTCGCCGCTGCTGCCGAGCGCCGAGTCGCTGAAGGGCAAGCGCGTGGGGGTCGAGCAGGGTTCCGCACAGGCCGACTACGCGATTGCAAACTGGCAGCCGGCCGGCGTGCAGGTCGTGTCGTACCAGAACCAGGACCAGGTGTACGCCGATCTCGTGACGGGGCGGCTCGACGCGGCGTTCCAGGCATCGATCGCGGCCAGCGACGGGTTCCTGAAGAAGCCGCAGGGCAAGGATTTCATGTTCGCGGGCGCGCCGATCGACGACGCGAAATACTTCGGGCAAGGCGACGGCCTCGGGTTGCGCAAGCAGGACAACGACCTGCGCGATGCGTTCAACCACGCGCTCGCAGTGATTCTCGCGAACGGCACGTACCAGCGGATCAATCGCAAGTATTTCGACTTCGATATCTACGGCGCGAAGTAAGCGGCAGCGCACGGAACGTGCGCGGTCGAACCAAAATAAATAAGGAATACGGATGAACTGGAGATCGGTTTTTGTCGCGATTCCGGCGCTGTGCGCAGCGCCCGCGTTCGCACAAGGCAGTGTCACGCTTTACGGCCTCGTCGATGCAGGCATCGACTATACGAACAACGTCGGTGGCCATGGGGCGTGGCAGATGGCGAGCGGCTTCGCACAGGGCAGCCGCTGGGGGCTGAAGGGGACCGAGGATCTGGGCGGCGGCTACAGCGCGCTGTTCCAGATCGAGAACGGCTTCAACGTGAACAATGGCACGCTCGCGCAGGGCGGCAGCATGTTCGGGCGTCAGGCCTACGTCGGGCTCGGCAGCACGCGCTTCGGCACGCTGACGCTCGGCCGGCAATACGATTCGGTCGTCGACTATCTCGCGCCGACGACCGCGAACGGGAGCTGGGGCGTCTATCCGTTCTCGCACCCGCTCGACAACGACAATACCGGCAATACGTTTCGCGTGAACAACACGGTCAAGTACGCGAGCCCGGATTTCTCGGGCTTCTCGTTCGGCGGCACCTACAGCTTCAGCAACGACACGGGTTTTGCGAACAACCGCGTATGGAGCGTCGGCGCGCAGTACGAGCGGGGCGGCCTGCTCGTCGGCGCGGCGTTCCTGAACGCGGACAACCCCGGCGCGACGTCGGGCGGTGCGATCGCCGGTTCGGGATCGGTCGGCGCCGATGCGAACTTCGCTGCGGCGCGGCTGCGGATCTTCGGTGCGGGCATCAACTACACGGCGGGGCCCGCGACGGTCGGGTTCGCGTACACGAACAGCAACGTCACGCGGCCGACCGCGAACGTCGGCTACCTGTTCGGCGACGAAACGATCGAACCGGTGACCGGCCCGCTCGCGGGAGGCACGGTGTCGTCGATCAAGTACCAGAACTTCGAAATAGACGGCAAATACCAGTTCACGCCGGCGTTGTTCGTCGGTGCGCAGTACGTGTACACGACGGTGCGTTATGACGCGACGACGGGCAGCGCGAAGCCGAAGATCCATTCGCTCGGGCTGATGGCCGACTACACCCTGTCTAAGCGCACGGACGTGTACCTGATGGGCGCGTACCAGCGGATCGCGGGCGATGCGACGGGCTCGTCGCTCGACCAGGCCTATGTTCCCGGCGCAGCGGATCTGTCGTCGACCTCGAAGCAGTTGATGGTTCACGCGGGGATCCGTCACAAGTTCTGACGGGGCGATGACGGAAGAGGCGGCGGGCCGAACGGCCCGTCGCCTCGATGCGCTTACTGCGCGACGCGAATCACGACCTTCCCGAAGTGTTGCCCCGACTGCAGGTACGCATAGGCCTGCGGCGCTTCGTCGAAGCCGAACACGCGATCGACCACCGGCTTGATCTGCTTCGCGTCGACGAGCCGCACGACGTCATCGAGCATCGCGCGGCTGCCGACCATGATCCCGTGCAGCTGCCGGATCCCGCCGATCAGAGACAGCAGCCCGAGTTCGGGGCCGGCGAAGCTGCTGAGGCCGCCGATCACCGACACGATGCCGCCCATCTTCGTCGCGGCGACCGAGCGCAGCAGCGTATCCTTGCCGCCGACTTCGACGACCCGATCCGCGCCCGCGCCGCCGGTGAGCCGCAGGACTTCGTCCTGCCATTCGGGCATCGCACGATAGTTGATGGTTGCGTTGGCACCGAGTGCGCGCGCGCGTTCGAGCTTCGCATCGCTCGACGATGTGACGATCGTGCGCAGCCGCGCCGCATGCGCGAGCTGCAACGCGACGATCGACACACCGCCCGTGCCGAGCAGCACGACGGTCGCGCCGGGCCTCAAGCCGCCGTCGGCGAACAGCGCGTTCCACGCCGTGATGCCCGCGCACGACAGCGTCGCCGCCTCGTCGTAGTTCAGATGGGCGGGAATCGCGACCAGCGCGGCTTCGTCGGACACGAAGTGTTCGGCCAGCACGCCGTCGAATTGCGCGCCGGGCGACCCGGAGACTTTCCGCGGCGTGGGCGGCCCGTCGGTCCAGTGCGGGAAGTACGTGTTGATCACGCGATCGCCCGGCTTGAAGCGCGTGACGTCGCGGCCGGTTTCGATGACTTCGCCGGCGCCGTCGGCAACCGGAATCAGCGCGTCCGTGCCGATGCCGAGGTAGTCGCCGCGCGCGAACATCAGGTCGCGGTAGTTCAGTCCGGCGGAGTGGATCTTCACGACGACGTCGGTCGGCCCGACCGCGCGGCGTGTCGCGTCGATGCGCCGAAGCCCGGCCACGCCGTCGCCCGGTTTCACTTGCCATGCGTGCATGTCGACTCCTTTTCGATATTTCGAGATAGAGCGGACTATCATAGTGTTGCGCATGGGGACGCATTGGCGAGAATTTTGCCGATGCGTGTCGCCCTTGCGGCAACAATCATGTGACCCAACCGGAGCGGAATGGCATGGACGAGCGGCTGAGAGGCGTGGCCGAATTTGTCGACGTGGTGGAGTCGGGCAGCTTCGCGGCGGCCGCGCTGCGGCTCGGCGTCACGCGCTCGGCCGTCGCGAAGGTCGTCGCGCGGCTCGAGCGCCGTCTCGGCACCCGGCTCCTGCAGCGCACGACACGCCAGCTCGGCCTGACGGACGAAGGGCTCGTCTATTACGAGCAGTGCCGGCGGCTGCTGGCCGAACTCGGCGAGACGGAGGCCGCGCTCGACGTGGGGCAGCGCGAGCCGGCGGGGCGGTTGCGCGTCAGCGTGCCTGTGCTGTTCGGGCGGCAATGCGTGGCGCCCGTCATGCGGCGCCTCGTGGAGCGCCATCCGCGGCTCGAAATCGACGTGTCGTTCAGCGATCGCGTGGCCGATCTGGTCAACGACGGCTTCGACATCGCGGTGCGTATCGGCGAACTGGCCGATACGAGCGCGCTCGTCGGCCGGAAGCTCGGCATGCAGCGCATGGGTATCTGCGCGTCGCCCGGCTATCTCGAACGTCATGGCCGTCCGGCGGGGCCCGACGAACTCGCGTCGCACGTCGGCATCGCGTATTCGCGCGGCGGGCAACCGACACCGTGGCGGGTCGTCGGCGCGGACGGCGCGGTGCACGACCATCGCCCGGCCGGCCGCCTGCGCCTCGACGACCTGCAGGCGATCGCGGATGCGGCCGCCGCCGGCGCGGGCCTCGCGTGGCTGCCGTGCTGGCTGATGGCGCCTTACCTGCGCGACGGCCGCCTCGCGCTCGTGATGGACAGCAACAGCGTGTCGGGTACCGACGTGTTCGCGGTGCGGCCGGCCTCGCGTCAGGTGCCGTCGAAGGTGCGTGTCGTCATCGATGCGCTCGTCGACGAGATACCGCGCGTGCTGGCGTCGGACGATTGAGGCGGGCGGCATTTCCACGAAGCATGACCGGCCGACGCGGCGCATGATCGTCTCACGCCGAGGATCCCGGCGGCCCGCTTCGGGAAACGCGTTTCGGCGCCGACGTGCATCCTGTCACCGCGAACTTCGCGCGGTACGCGGTTGGCCTTGCGCTCACCGCGCCGCTCCCCGCGTGCCCGGCATGCGGCTTGATGCGTCGGCGCCGCTCGCTCAATTCGACGCCCGATTCGGATTGCAGTCCACCGAATACTCCGCGTGCTCGCCATTGACGTGCAGCACCAGCGTCGCGTTGCAGATGTCGTCCGAGCCGACGCTCAGCCTCAGCGTCGCGAGCGGCCGGTCCTCGCCGCCGGCGAGCCGCGACTCGCCGGAGCGCGTCAGCGTGGCCGATCCTGCTTCGCCGGTCTTGACGATGCGCAGGCTGTACGACACGTCGACCGGTGCGGCCGCCCGCACGTGCGGCACGATGTTCACGCCGCCGGCGCTGGCGGCGATGTCGAAATAGGCGTCGAGATCGTGAATGCCAACCATGATCGTCCCCTGTCGAATGAAAAAAGGCCGAACGGGCAACCGTCCGGCCTTTTCGTTACACCGGCGGCGCTCAGTGCTGCTTGATCGATGCGGTGTTGTAGAGGCCGTTCTGGCTGATGCTCGCGTAGTTCGCGTTGCCTTGCTGTACCAGCGTGGCGTTGTTGTTGTAGCCGATCTGCGTCACGTAGCCCAGGTTACCCGTGCCCGACACCTGCGATGCGTTGATGAGGTTGAAGCCGCCGGCCTGCGTGAGGCTCAGCACGTCATCCGCGCCCGTCTGCGACGCATTGGCGTAGTTGCCGGTGTCACCCGACTGGTTCACCGTCGCCGTCGAGCCCGATGCTGCCGACTGCGTCACATACGCCTGGTTGTCCGCCGAACCTTGCGTGATGGATGCCGTCGAACCGGCCGAGCTGCTTTGCGTGATCGACGCCGTGTTGAACGCGGCCGTTTGCGTGATGGACGCGCCGTTGCCGTATCCAAACTGCTGTGTGATCGTCGCGTTGTCGCCGAACTCGAACCACTGATTGACCGTTGCGTTGTTGCCGTCCGTGGTCTGCGTGATCGACGTCGTGTTGCCGGCCGCCGCGAGCTGGTTCACCGTTGCGTTGTTGCCGTTCACGCCGCCCGACTGCGAAATCGTCGTCACGTTGCCGCCGCCGAACGACGAGTTCACGTTGGCGGTTTCGGTGCCGCTCTGCGTCGTCCCCTTCGGCGAACTGCGTCACGTTGGCGTTGGCCGTGCCGTCCGTTTGCGTGATCGAAATCGCGTTCGCGGCCCCCCAGGCCCATCGCCTGCTTGCGTTCGATACCATTTCCCCGACCCCGGAATCATTTGTACGAAATAGGGCGCCGCCCGATTTTCGGGTGATTCGTTCCTGGTCGAACGCGGCACATGGTGGGGGGAGGCAGCAAGAGGCGTGCCTGCCAATTTTTTAAACGGCATACTTTTTTAAGTCGTTATTCGTCTAATTGTTCGGCTGCATATTTCTGTCATGTAAAACGTTTTCGAATTGGATATTCATTAACAAGCTTTCTTTTACAAATGGAGTATTGCAATTTAATCAGACGATATTTAAGGAAAATCGTGATCTGGAAATTCCCGGCGAGGCTGACGCGGAGAAAACGTAACGTGTTGCTACGGGTTCGCGCGTAACGACACGACGTAACGTCCCGTTACGCACGTAGAATCGTCCGATGAAAGCGCAGGTTCCGGGCCTCCGCCCGGAAAACACCTTCCACGCCATTCATGTGAACGGACTTCGGGAGCACTCATGTCATCTCGCACGTATCTCGTCACCGGCGCATCGCGCGGCATCGGCCTTGCGGTCAGCGCGTTGCTCGCACAGCGAGGCCATCGCGTCATCGGTCTCGCGCGTCACACACAGGACATCGACTTCCCCGGCGAATTGCGCGCGTGCGATCTCGCCGACATCGAACAGACGGCGGCCACCCTTGCACGCGTCAGTGAGCAGCACGACGTCGACGGCATCGTGAACAACGCGGGTATCGTGTTGCCGCAACCGCTTGGACAGATTGATTTCCAGTCGCTGCAGACCGTGTTCGATCTCAATGTGCGGGCCGCGATCCAGGTTACGCAGCACTTTGCGGATGCGATGAAGGCGCGTGGCTACGGGCGCATCGTCAACATCTGCAGCCGCGCGATCTTCGGCAGCCTCGATCGCACCGCGTATTCCGCCGCGAAGAGTGCGCTCGTCGGCTGCACGCGCACATGGGCGCTCGAACTGGCCGAACATGGCGTGACCGTCAACGCGGTTGCGCCGGGGCCGATCGAGACGGAACTGTTCCGGCAGACGCGGCCCGTCGGCAGCGAAGCCGAACGCAAGGTGCTCGCGACGATCCCCGCGCGCCGGCTCGGCACGTCCGGCGATGTGGCGGCCGCAGTCGTGTTCTTCCTGTCGGACGAAGCCGCTTTCGTCACGGGGCAGGTGCTGGCCGTGGATGGCGGCGGCAGTCTCGGCGGGCGGAGTTGACGCCGAAGCTGAAGCGTCGGGCGCCGTAGACGCTGGGGCCCGGCAGCGGCCGGTTTCGGCACGTATCGGGGGCGGGGGGGCGCGCCCATGTGCGCGCGCTGATAGCGGGCATTCTGCTTGCACGCATATTCCGCCACCCCGTTAGCATGTGACGAATCGGACTTTGGGCGCCGCGCGCGCGACGCTAAGATCGCCGCTCCCGTAGATCGAGCGTTCAGAACAATGAAAAAGTCCGCGTCGCCGTTGCATGCCTTTCGTTTCCGTGTCGTCTGCGCCGCGATTGCCGGCGCGCTGTCGCTCGCATCGTGCGGCGGCGTCGACAGCGAGACGCCGTCGCCGCAGACGAACACCACGCCGCCGCTGGCCGCGAAACGCCCGAACATCCTGTACATCATGGCCGACGATCTCGGCTATTCCGACATCCATGCATTCGGCGGCGAGATCAACACGCCGAACCTCGACGCGCTCGTCGCGTCGGGCCGCATCCTGTCGAACCATCACACGGGCACCGTCTGCGCGATCACGCGCGCGATGCTGGTGTCCGGCACCGACCACCATCTCGTCGGCGAAGGCACGATGGGCGTGCCGACCGACGAACGGCGCGGGCTGCCCGGCTACGAGGGCTACCTGAACGACCGGGCATTGTCGTTCGCACAACTATTGAAGGATGCCGGCTACCACACCTACATCGCGGGCAAGTGGCATATCGGCTCGGGGATCGTCGGCAGCGCGACGGGCAGCGGACAGACGCCCGACCAGTGGGGCTTCGAGCGCAGCTACGTGCTGCTCGGCGGCGCGGCGACGAACCACTTCGCGCACGAGCCGGCCGGCTCGTCGAACTACACGGAAGACGGCCGCTACGTGCAGCCTGGCCAGCCCGGGCAGCCGGGCGGCGCGGGCGGCAGTCCGGCCGTGTTCTATTCGACCGATTTCTATACGCAGAAGCTGATCTCGTACATCGATTCGAACCGGCGCGACGGCAAGCCGTTCTTCGCATACGCGGCCTACACGTCGCCGCACTGGCCGCTGCAGGTGCCCGATCCGTGGCTGCACAAGTATGCCGGCGTGTATGACGCCGGCTACGACGCGATCCGCAACGCGCGGATCGCGCGGCAGAAGGCGCTCGGCCTGATCCCCGCCGATTTCAAGCCGTTCGACGGCTTGCCTGAAACGACGGCCGCGTCGCCCGCGACCGCGAACAACGGCACATCCGCCGCGAAATACATCAGCGCGGTGCATTCGGCCGCGGACGGCTACAGCGACTACGGCCCCGGCAACGTCGACAAGCTGTGGTCGAGCCTGTCGCCGGCCGAGCGCCGCGCGCAGGCGCGCTACATGGAGATCTATGCAGGGATGGTCGAGAACCTCGACTACAACATCGGCCTCCTGATCCAGCACCTGAAGGACATCGGCGAATACGACAACACGTTCATCATGTTCCAGTCGGACAACGGCGCGGAAGGCTGGCCGATCGATTCGGGCGCGGACCCGACGGCGACCGACACCGCGAACGGGCAGGCGCCGATCTACGCGACGCTCGGCACCGACAACGGCAAGCAGAACGCGCAGCGCCTGCAATACGGGCTGCGCTGGGCCGAGGTGAGTGCGTCGCCGTTCCGGCTCACGAAGGGGTATTCGGCCGAAGGCGGTGTGTCGACGCCGACGATCGTGCGCCTGCCGGGCCAGACGCAGCAGCTGCCGACGCTGCGCGCATTCACGCACGTGACCGACAACACGGCGACGTTCCTCGCGGTCGCGGGCGTCACGCCGCCGTCGCAGCCGGCGCCGCCGCTCGTCAACACGCTGACGGGCGTCGATCAGAACAAGGGCAAGGTGATCTACAACAACCGCTACGTGTATCCGGTCACCGGCCAGTCGCTGCTGCCGGTGCTGACGGGCACGGCGACGGGCGAGGTGCATACCGCGCCGTTCGGCGACGAAGCATACGGCCGTGCCTACCTGCGCAGCGCCGACGGCCGCTGGAAGGCGTTGTGGACCGAGCCGCCGCTCGGGCCGCTCGACGGTCACTGGCAGCTGTACGACCTCGCGTCGGATCGCGGCGAGACGACCGACGTGTCCGCGCAGAACCCGTCGGTGATCAGCACGCTCGTCGACCAGTGGAAGACCTACATGAGCAACGTCGGCGGGGTCGAACCGCTGCGTCCGCGCGGCTACTACTGAACCGGGGCGACACGATGCGGTTCCGGTTCCGGACAATCGGCGCGGCGCTTGCCGCCACACTGTTCGCCGCCGCGTTCGCGGCCGGTTATGCCAATCCCGTCGCACCGGCGGGTGACGCATTCGACGACGCGAATCGCGGCCGCGCGCTCGCCCCGCTCGGCTCGGAGCGGCAATGCGCGCGCTATTCGGGGCTGCCGGCCGGGTGGCGCGACGACCCGAAGGCCGGGATGGTGCACCTGCGCGGCGGCGCGTTCGTGTTCGGCAGCACGCGCGGCTACGCGGACGAGCGCCCGGTCGGCGACGGTCGCACGCGTGTCGGCGGATTCTGGATCGACCAGACCGACGTGACGATTGCGCAGTTCGCCGCGTTCGTGCAGGCGACCGGCTACGTGACCGAGGCCGAACGGCAGGATGGGGCGGCCGTGTTTCACGTGCCGACCCGCGACGAGATGAACGCGCGCGACCTGGCGTGGTGGTCGTGGGTGAAGGGGGCATCGTGGCGTCATCCGCGCGGGCCGCGCAGCGGCGTCGACGGGCTCGGCAACCTGCCCGTCACGCTCGTCACGCAGCGCGATGCGCTCGCGTATGCGCGCTGGCTCGGCCGCGACCTGCCGACCGAGGCCGAATGGGAATACGCGGGCAAGGCCGGCCGCGACGACGCATCGCTCGACGCGGCGCCGCGCGATGCGCAGGGCAAGCCGGCCGCGAACTACTGGCAGGGCGTGTTCCCGGTGCTCGACACGGCCGAGGACGGCCATGCGGGGCTCGCGCCCGTCGGCTGCTACGCGGCGAACGGGTTCCGGCTCTACGACATGATCGGCAACGCATGGGAATGGACCAAGGACGCGTACACGGGCCCGCACCAGTCGCACACGAACGGCGACACGGCGGCCGTCGCGCCGCCGACGCGCCGGCACGATACGCCGATGGTCATCAAGGGCGGCTCGTTCCTGTGCTCGCGCGACTACTGCGTGCGTTATCGCGCGTCGTCGCGCGAACAGCAGGAAGCCGATCTCGGCGCGTCGCATATCGGGTTTCGCACGATTCTGAGGGATGCGTCATGAAGCGCGTCATGGTTTGCGCGGGCGCGTGGCTGATGGCCGCGTGCGCGGTCGTTCATTCGGGTTTGAGCGTTGCCGCCGAATCGGCTGCGCCGGCCGTGCGCGTCGGCGTGACACGCGGCGTGCATGCGCAGATCCTGGATGAAGTGAAGCGGGTCGCCGCCTCGCGAGGATTCGGCGTGGACGTCGTCGAATTCGACGATGCATCGCGCATCGACGCGGCGCTGGCCGATGGCCGGATCGACGCGGCCAGTTTCGAGGATGCGCAACAGCTTGCCGCGACGCGCGCGCGGAAACGCTACGCGCTGACCGGCATCGCGCCGACCGTCACGCTGCCGATGGCGCTCTATTCGCGCAGGCTGAAGAACCTGAACGAACTGCGGCCCGGTGCGACGGTCGCGATTCCCGCCGATCCGCGCGGGATGGCGCGCGCGCTCGTGCTGCTGCAGAACGACACGCTGGTGACGCTGCGCGAGCGGGCCGGCCTGCACGCGACGCTGCGCGACGTGACCGGCAACCGGCTCGGGCTGAAGCTCGTCGCACTGCGGCGCGATCGCCTTTACGCGGCGCTCGACACGGCCGCGTTCGTCGCGATCGACAGCGACGATGCCGCGCGCGCCGGGCTGCAACCCGCGCGCGACAGCATCAGCCTCGAGGATGCACGCTCGCCGTATGCGAACGTGCTGACGGTGCGCGAGGCCGATCGCACGAAGCCGTGGGTGACGCAACTCGTCGCCGCATATCACTCGGACGACGTCGCGCGCTTCATCCTCACGCGCTACCAGGATTCGGTGCGGCGGCCGTGGTAGAGACCTATCTGCTCGCGTGCAACGCATGCGGACGCTGCTGCAACAGCGCACCGGCGCTGTCGTTGCGCGAACTGTTCCGGCATCGGCATCGCTTCGTCGGTGCGCTGGCGATCCGTCGCGTGCCGAAGCGGCGAATCGGCGAGCGCTGGCGTGCGGGCGGCCGCGAGCACGCGCTCGATGCGGACGACGTCGCGGCTTCCGATGCGCTGGCGGCGCGGTTGTTTCATCGCACCGGCGGCGGGGGAGCCGAATGGATCGCGCTGACGCTGCAGGGCTACGACTATCCGTCGCTTGGCCGTTGCGCGGCGCTGGCCGGCGACGGACGCTGCAGCGTGCATGCGGACAAGCCGTCGATCTGCCGCGCGGTGCCGCTCGATCCGATGTTGCCGGACCGCTTGCAGCCCCGCGTGCTGGCCGCGCGGCGCGATGATGCTGCGTGGCTCGGCGCGAACTGCATCGTCGAAACGGCGCGCACGCAATCGTCCGCTGAATCTTCATTTCCGATTCCGCTGGTGACGGCCGGGGAGGTCGCGGATCGTGCGGCGCTCGACGCATATCGCGAAGCGCTCGTGTTCGAGCGCGTGGTGTGGCGAGATGCGGTGTTCGCGTCGTTGACCGATGGCGGGCAGGACGTGCGGCATGCGCTGTCGCGGCTTGCGCCGGGCGGCTACCTGACCGTGTCGATCGCGCCGGTCTTGTTGGCCGTTGCATCGGTGTCCGCGCATTGCCACGCGCTGTGCATGGCATTCATCGATGCGCAACTCGCGCTGATCGGTGTGAATATTGAAGCGGCACTCGCGCGCCGGCTGGCCGACGACCGTCCCGCGACGCGTGAGTTGCGTGGCTTCGCACAGGCGCTCGAACGCGCACGACAGGCGCTGGCGGCGCTGCCGGCGCCCGCGGCCGGCATGCGTGAAGACGCGCCGCGCATCGACGCGTGGCTCGCCGGCCGGCCCGACCTCGATACGCTCGCCGCGTGACGATCTCGGCACGCCGCATTTGTCTTACAATTCGCGCTCTTTCAATCGCTTTCGATGGAGCGGGCATGTACGCGTCGACTTTCATTTTCCGTGCCGGGCAATACGACGACGAATTCCACCGGCTCGACCGGCAGATCGCCGACATGGCGCGCACGACGCCCGGCTATCTCGGCGAGGAGACGTGGGAGAGCGCCGAATCGGGGCTGATCCAGAACGTCTACTACTGGGAGTCGGAGGCCGCGCTGCAGCAGCTGATGCAGCACCCGGCGCATCTCGAGGCAAAGACGAAGCAGGCGCGCTGGCTGGACGGCTATCGCGTCGTGATTTCGAAAGTGCTGCGCGAGTATGGCGACGGCAAGCTCACGCAGCCGCATGCGGGGCAACCCGCCTGAATGGCTGTCTGATGCATTTCTTTCGCATTACGGATCAATAACGAGGCGCCGCGCTCGGCAGCCCGGGTTGGCGCGCGGGTTTCCCCGCGCTCGCGTGCAATCAATTCTTCATCAAGCATGGCTAAGGTGGCGGGGCTTCACGTCGTCAGTCTGTCCACCAACAACATCCTCACTCGATGTCGTACGGAGCCTTGTCCATGCCGAATTTCGCCTTGTCCGCGAAGCGCCGCCGCGCGCTGCGCGATCGTACCGTTCCTGTCTTCGCACTGACGCTGATTGCCGCGAGCATCGGCGTGCACGCTGCCCCGCATGACAACGACGGCGACAGCCGTTTTACGCCGGGCTTCGTGCCGGGCTTCCTGGTCCTCAGCCGCAGCGTGTACGACAACGTGTCGAGCAATGTCCAGCCCGGCGAGATCCTGCCGCCGAACTGCGCGAAGACCACCGGCGGTTGCGGCACGGCATCCGGCGCGCCGAACGACGGCACCTATCCGTACGTGTGGAACAACGACCGCTACGACGGCAACTTCGGCATCACTTCGCGCATCTTCCTCGACCAGATCACGCCGGCCGGCGGTGTCGTCGGCACGCTCGAAGTGCCGAACAGCCTGCAGAACGGCTTCACGCACGACCAGATGGTGACGAGCTTCAGCTCGAAGTCGGAACTCGGCCTGCACCTGTCGCTCGACGGCAACTATCTGACGTTCATGGGCTACGTCGCACCGGTCAACGCGATCGACGTGTCGAACTCGAACACGCCGCTCGCGGTCGATACGACGAACCCGGACGGGCAGACCTTCTACCGCGCGATCGCGCGCATCGATCGCCACGGGCATTTCCGCTTCACCGAGACGAATGCGTACAGCGGCAACAACGGCCGCGCGGCGATCCTGAACAATCGCGACGGCCATGAGATCTACTACACGTCGGGCAACGCCGGCAACGGCTCGAACCCGCAGCCGGACAACGTGATCCTCGGCGCGGGCGCACAGCTCATCGACGGCGCGAAGCATCGCGAAGCGCAGCAGGATCCGGGCGTGCCGACGCCGCTCGCGAGTTTCTCGGTCGCGGAACTCGGCGCGAAGGCCGACAAGATCGGCAAGGACGACAACTTCCGCGGCATCGCGGTGCACGACAACGTCGTGTACTACACGAAGGGCAGCGGCGGCAACGGCGTGAACACCGTGTACTTCGTCGATACGACCGGCACCGCGTGCCCGTCGGGCGTCGGCGTGCCGTCGCCGAAGGCCGTGCTGCCGACGGCGCCGCTCGCCTACAACGCGGCCACGCTGCAGACGGCTGGCCTGCCGAACAACATGTGCGTGCTGGCCGGCTTCCCGACCACGCTGAACAAGACCGCGACGACGCTCTCCTATCCGTTCGGGATCTGGTTCGCCGACGCGAACACGCTCTATGTCGCGGACGAAGGCGACGGCTATACGGGCGGCGCGGACCTGTATACGCATGCCGCCGCGCAGACCACGGCGGGCTTGCAGAAGTGGGTGTACGACGCAGGGGCGAAGCAGTGGAAGCTCGCATACACGCTGCAGAACGGGTTGAACCTCGGTCAGCCGTATTCGGTCGCAGGCTATCCGGCGGGCAACAATTCGGCGACGGGCCTGCCGTGGGCACCGGCGACGGCCGGTCTGCGCAACCTGACGGGCCGCGTCGAACGCGACGGCACGGTGACGATCTGGGCGATCACGTCGACGGTCAGCGGCAACGGCGATATCGGTGCGGATCCGAACCGGCTGGTTGCGGTGCGTGACGTGCTGAAGAACACCAGCGCGGCGACGGCTGCGCACGAGCAGTTCGCGGTGCTGAGGACGGCGAAGTTTGCGGAAGTGCTGCGGGGGATCGCATTCGCGCCGGGGACGGATACGGGGCGGTGGCACTGAAGCAGGCGAGCGCCCGGCGGGCTGATGCCGGGTGACACGGGCACGGCCGTGGGTTTGCGTGGCCGTGCCCTTTGGCTTTGTCGCGGTGCGGGTTCAGTCGGTGCGTTGCACTACGCCGTCTTTCGGCTCCGCCCGCGCCGCGCGCTGCCAGATCGGGAACATCGCGTTCTGGACCGACGTCTGCGCGTCGATGACCTTGCGGTGGTCGATGCCAGGCAGGTCGAGCAACCGATCGACGGCCGCTTTCGCGCCTTCGGCGTCCTGCGGGAACCCGCACGCGAACTGCTTGTTCGTATCGAACAGGATCCACCACACATCCGATTCGTACGGCCCCTGGTCGTTGGTTTCGATCGCGACCGCGCCGAGATCGGACAGTGCGATTCCGTGCGTTGCGCCTTTCGGGTCGGTCGCCTCGATGCGCGTATCGGTCGCGGTCACGACCCAGCGGCTCGGCGGGATGGGCGAAACGGGCGGTGACGGCGCGGTGCGGGGTTGCGCCGCGTCGCTGGAATCGGCAGGCGCTGCGGAATCCATCGCATTCATCGGATCGACCGGGTCATCCGGCGCGATCACCGCCGCTGGCGCGACGGCGTCCTTCTTCGTGCGCCCGCCAATCCACGGCAATGCGGCGCCGCCAACCATCGACGCAATCCACAGGTAGTACCCGATGCCGAATGCGTGGATGGGCTTGAAGTCCGGGCCGGTCGGTATCGTGTGCCATCCGAGTGCGAAGGCCACGACCACGGCGAGCAGCGCGGACACGATGCGGTTCGGCTTGATCAGCGCGACGACCAGCAGCGGGTTGCCGAGCCAGGCGAATTGCAGGTCGAGGATCGCGAGCGGGCCGATCGCGAGCACCATGTAACCGCGCCACCAGTTTGTTGCGCCAGCCGCATTCGGCGGTTCGGCGGCGACCGGCAGCAGCAGCGATACGACGTACAGCGCGACGATGACGGCGCGCGCGAGGTTCAGGCGAGCGGAAGCGGGGCGAGTCTGCATGTTGCCTTCTCGTTGTGCTGGGGCGTGCGAAGCGGCCAATGCCGGACGGCCGTGCCGGCATTCACGACACGTGGCGCGCACGCGTCGCTGGCGACTGTGGGCGATTGTGGGTGATTCCGGCGGCGATGTCGAATCCGTGCCGGCTGCCCGGCCTCGCCACCCGCCGGCCCGCACCGCATCAAAGCGCTTCGACCAGCAACCGCTTGCTCTTCTCGCAGTACTCGTGACAGGCGGCCCGCGCCGCGATCGATGCGCCATGCACGAATCTCGGCGCGTCCGCCCGCCGCGACATCGACACGACGATCGACGGCGGCGACGGCTGCAGCGGCAGCTCCACGACTTCACCGCTTTCGATCAACGCATCGACGAACAGCACCGGAATCGCCGCGACGCCGAACCCGTCGCGCACGAGCTGCACGATCACCGAGATCGACGGCGACCCGGTGATGCGCGTGTCCGACAGCGGCACGCCGTGCGCGTGCGCGAGCGTGCGGACGATATCCTCGAGCGCACGGTGGGGCGCCGTACCGCGCCCGTAAGTGAGGATCGGCTGGCGCAGCACCTGCCGCGCGAGCCCCGTGCGCGTGTTCGGCAGCAGCCCCGCGCGCGCGATCCAGCGCACCGGATAGTTCGCGAGCGCATCGCACACGACCGACGCCTCGTCGCTGCCTTCCACGCGGATGATCAGGTCGAGCTCACCCGCCATCAGCCGGCGCTGCAGCACGACGCTGACGTCGACGGTCAGGTCGATCTCGAGCTGCGGATAGTCGGCCGCCAGCCGCCGCATGTAGTGCGGCAGCCAGCTGTGCACGACGGTCTCGATCACGCCGAGCCGCAGCTTGCCGCGCAGCGCGCGCTCGCCGGAGGCGGCAGCCAGCAGCTCCTGGGTCGCCTCGACCACGGCTTTCGCATAGCCGAGCAGGTATTCGCCGTTCGGCGTGAGCCGGAATTCGCGGCTGTCGCGGTCGACGAGACCCGTCTGCAGTTCGTCCTCGAGCGCCTTCAGGCGCTGCGAGATCGCGGCCGGCGTCGCGTGCAGCGCGGCGGCCGTCGTGCGGAAGTTGCGCAGCTTCGCGAGCGTGACGAAGGTTTCGAGAAAGCGCGTGTTCATGGCGGTCGGGCGATGGGGGGATGTGCACTTTGCCGGTGAGGAAAAGTGAACGGAGCCTGGGAAAACCCCAAGATCCGTTAAGAAATTCTATACACGGAGCGCAAAAAAACTCGTTGGCGACAAAATTTTTTCTTTTCTATTCTTCGCCGTATCCGATGACACGGCACCGTCATCCCGACGACATACCGATCTGCGGCAGACCCTCATGACCCCTTCCGAATTCCGCCAGTCCGTGCGCCACGGCGCGTTCCGCGGCCCGACCGCCGGCCACTGCGGCCCGTACGCGCAAGCGAACCTCGCGATCCTGCCCGAGGCGGTCGCGCACGATTTCCTGCGCTTCTGCCAGGCGAACCCGAAAGCCTGCCCGCTGCTGGGCGTCGGCGAGCCGGGCGCGTTCCGGGTCGACGCACTCGGCGAGGATCTCGACATCCGCACCGACGTGCCGAGCTACAACGTCTACCGCGACGGCCGCCTGACCGAACGCGTCGAGTCGCTGGAAGCACTGTGGCGCGACGATTTCGTCGTATTCGCGATCGGATGCTCGTTTTCGTTCGAGGACATGCTGGCCCGCGAAGGGATTGGCCTGCGCCATGTGGAGGAGGGGCGTAACGTGCCGATGTACCGCACGTCGATTCCGAACCGCCGCGCGGGGATCTTCGGCGGCCAGCTCGTCGTGTCGATGCGGCCGATGCGCGGCGCCGACGCGATCCGCGCGGTGCAGATCACGAGCCGGTTTCCGGGCGTGCACGGCGCGCCGATCCATCTCGGCGATCCGCGCGAACTGGGCATCGACGATCTGAACGCCCCCGAATTCGGCGACGCGGTGACGATCCGCGACGGCGAGCTGCCGGTGTTCTGGGCCTGCGGCGTGACGCCGCAAACCGCGCTGATGGACGCGAAGCTGCCGATCGCGATCGCGCATACGCCCGGCCACATGCTGATGACCGACATCACGAACGCATCGCTGGCCGTATTCTGAGCCGGGGCGACGACCACCCGCACGACACACCGCACGCACGATCGCCATTTGACGGCGCACAACGACAGGAGCATCACCATGGAAAGCAAGACCCTCGCGGCCCCCGCCGCCGAGCCCGCGCCCCTCGAGCGTAGCGGCCTGTTCTCGTGGTACGGGGATGCGCAGCCGCGCGAGCGCCGCGCGTTCTGGAGCTGCAAGGTCGGCTACATGCTCGACGGGATGGACACGCAGATGCTGTCGTTCGTGATCCCGACACTCGTCGCGACCTGGGGCATCTCGCTCGCCGACGCGGGCTTCATCGGCACGATCACGCTGCTCGCATCGGCGCTCGGCGGCTGGATCGCGGGCATCCTGTCCGACCGGATCGGCCGCGTGCGCACGCTGCAGCTCACCGTGCTGTGGTTCGCCGTGTTCACCGCGTTGTGCGGGCTCGCGCAGAATTACCACCAGCTGCTCGCCGCGCGCGCGCTGATGGGCTTCGGCTTCGGCGGCGAATGGACGGCCGGCGCGGTGCTGATCGGCGAAGTGATCCGTGCGCGCGACCGCGGCAAGGCGGTCGGGCTCGTGCAGTCGGGCTGGGCGATCGGCTGGGGGCTGTGCGCGCTGCTGTATGCGCTGCTGTTTTCGGTGCTGCCGGCCGAGCAGGCGTGGCGCGCGCTGTTTCTCGTCGGCCTTGCGCCCGCGCTGCTGGTCGTGGCGATCCGCCGCTACGTGAAGGAGCCGGACGTCTACGAGAAGGAGAAGGCCGCGCAGGCGAAAGTAGCCGATGCGCCGCGCCTCACCGAGATCTTCGCGCCGAAGCTGATCACGACGACGCTGCGCGCGGCGCTGCTGACGACCGGCGCGCAGGGCGGCTACTACGCGATCACGACGTGGCTGCCGACCTTCCTGAAGACCGAGCGGCACCTCACGGTGATGGGCACCGGCGGCTATCTCGCGATGATCATCCTCGGCTCGTGGGTCGGCTACCTGACGAGCGCGTACCTGACCGACCGCCTCGGCCGCAAGCCGAACTTCATCCTGTTCGCGGTCGGCTCGATGGCGATCGCGTTCGCGTACACGTCGCTGAACCTCACCAACGCGTCGATGCTGTGGCTCGGCTTCCCGCTCGGCTTCTTCGCGTCGGGCATCTTCTCGGGGATGGGCGCGTTCCTCACCGAGCTGTTCCCGACCCGCGTGCGCGGCTCCGGCCAGGGCTTCTGCTACAACGTGGGCCGCGCGATCGGGGCACTGTTCCCGTTCCTGATCGGTGCGCTGTCCAAGCAATACGGGCTCGGCACGAGCATCGGCATCTTCGCGGTCGCCGCGTACGGCGTGGTGATCGTCGCCGCGCTGACGCTGCCCGAGACGCGCGGCCGCGAACTCGACGCCGCTTGAGCGGCGGCCCGGCCGGCCCTTCGTTTTTTCTCCCCCTTTGACCGACCCGGCGACATGGCGCGCGACGCGCGCCGTGCGGCGGCGCTCGCCCCTCGACTCAACGACGCATCGACCCGACATCATGACTGACCGACACCTTTCCCCCGTTCCCTCCGACGCCGCACGCTGGCAATTCTGGATCGATCGCGGCGGCACGTTCACCGACATCGTCGCGCGCCGGCCCGACGGCACGCTCGTCACGCACAAGCTGCTGTCGGAGAACCCCGAGCAGTACCGCGACGCGGCCGTGGCCGGGATCCGCCAGTTGCTCGGCCTCGCGGCCGGCGAGCCGATCACGCCCGAGCGCGTCGAGATGGTGAAGATGGGCACGACGGTCGCGACCAACGCGCTGCTCGAACGCAAGGGCGAACGCACCGCGCTCGCGACGACGCGCGGCTTTCGCGACGTGCTGCGCATCGCGTACCAGAACCGGCCGCGCCTGTTCGATCTCGACATCGTGCTGCCCGACGCGCTGTACGAGACCGTCGTCGAGATCGACGAGCGTATCGGCGCGCACGGCGACGTCGTCGTGCCGCTCGATGTTCAGGGTGCCGAAGCGTCGCTGCGCCGCGTGTTCGACTCCGGCGTGCGCGCGCTCGCGATCGTGCTGATCCACGGCTATCGCTACACCGCGCACGAACGCACGCTGGCGGACCTGGCGCGCCGCATCGGCTTCACGCAGGTGTCGGTGTCGCACGAGGTGTCGCCGCTGATGAAGATGGTGTCGCGCGGCGATACGACCGTCGTCGACGCGTACCTGTCGCCGATCCTGCGCCGCTATGTCGAGCAGGTCGCGCACGAGATGCCGGGCGTGAACCTGCAGTTCATGCAGAGCAGCGGCGGGCTGACGCGCGCCGACGCGTTCCAGGGCAAGGACGCGATCCTGTCGGGCCCGGCCGGCGGCATCGTCGGGATGGTGCGCGCCGCGCAGGCGGCCGGCTTCGAGCGCGTGATCGGCTTCGACATGGGCGGCACGTCGACCGACGTGTCGCATTACCACGGCGAGTTCGAGCGCGTGTTCGAGACGCAGGTGGCCGGCGTGCGGATGCGCGCGCCGATGATGAGCATCCATACGGTTGCCGCGGGCGGCGGCTCGGTGCTCGGCTTCGACGGCGCGCGGCTGCGCGTCGGGCCGGAATCGGCCGGCGCGAACCCGGGGCCGGCCGCGTACCGGCGCGGCGGCCCGCTGACGGTGACCGACTGCAACGTGATGCTCGGCAAGATCCAGCCCGATCATTTCCCGCGCGTGTTCGGCCCGCATGCGGACGAACCGCTCGATCGCGACGGCGTGGTCGCGAAGTTCGAAGCGCTCGCCGATGAAATCCATGCGGCGACGGGGCGGCGCGAGACGCCGGAGGCGCTCGCCGAGGGTTTCCTGGAAATCGCGATCGGCAGCATGGCGAACGCGATCAAGAAGATTTCCGTGCAGCGCGGCCACGACGTGTCGCGCTACGTGCTGACGACGTTCGGCGGCGCGGGCGGCCAGCACGCGTGCGGCGTGGCCGACGCGCTCGGGATGACGCAGGTGTTCGCGCATCCGCTCGCGGGCGTGCTGTCCGCATACGGGATGGGCTTGGCCGACCAGACCGCGATGCGCGAGCGCGCGGTCGAGGCCGTGTTGTCCGACGCGTCGCTGCCGGCGCTGAACGCGGCGCTCGACCGGCTGGCCGACGAAGCCGTCGGCGCGCTGCTCGAACAGGGCGTGCCGCCGGAGCGGATCGCGACCGAGCGGCGCGTGCACCTGCGCTACCAGGGCACCGACTCGGCGCTCGACGTGCCGGCCGGCAGCGTCGCCGCGATGCGGCAGGCGTTCGAGGCCGCATACCGGCAGCGCTACGCGTTCCTGATGCCCGGCACGCCGCTCGTCGCCGAACTGGCGTCGGTCGAGGCGATCGGCCGCTCCGACGCGCCGGTGGAGATCGCGCCGCTCGCGCCGCGCAACGAGGGCAACGGCGACGATGCCGCGCTACGCGCCCATTCCGCGGTGCGCTTCCATTCCGGCGGGCAATGGCATGATGCGGCGCTCTACGTGCGCGACACGCTGCTGGCCGGCGACGCGATCGACGGCCCGGCGATCGTCGCGGAGAAGAACGGCACGACCGTCGTCGAGCCTGGCTGGCGCGCGCGGATGACTGCGCAGGGCAACCTCGTGCTGACGCGCACGACGCCGCTGCCGACGCGCCGCTCGCTCGGCACCGACGCCGATCCGGTGCGGCTCGAGATCTTCAACAACCTGTTCATGTCGATCGCCGAGCAGATGGGGCTGCGGCTGCAGAACACCGCGTACTCGGTGAACATCAAGGAGCGGCTCGACTTCTCGTGCGCGATCTTCGACGGCGACGGCAACCTGATCGCGAACGCGCCGCACATGCCGGTGCACCTCGGCTCGATGGGCGAAAGCATCCGCACGGTGATCGAGCGCAACCGCGGCCGCATGCGCGACGGCGACGTGTTCATGCTGAACGACCCGTATCACGGCGGCACGCACCTGCCGGACGTGACCGTCATCACGCCGGTGTTCGCCGACGGCTCGGACGCGCCGCTGTTCTACGTCGGCTCGCGCGGCCATCACGCGGACATCGGCGGCACGACGCCGGGCTCGATGCCGCCCGATTCGACCCACATCGACGAGGAGGGCGTGCTGATCGACAACTGGCAACTGGTGTCGGCCGGCACGCTGCGCGATGCGGAAACCCGCGCGCTGCTCGCGTCGGGACGTTACCCGGCGCGCAACGTCGAGCAGAACATGGCCGACCTGCGCGCGCAGGTCGCCGCGAACCAGAAGGGCGTCGACGAGCTGCGCCGGATGGTCGCGCAGTTCGGCCGCGACGTCGTGCTCGCGTTCATGGGGCACGTGCAGGACAACGCGGAAGAAGCCGTGCGGCGCGTGATCGGCGCGCTGCAGGACGGCGCGTACCGCTATGCGCTCGACAACGGCGCGGAGATTCGCGTCGCGATCCGCGTCGACCGGGCGGCGCGGCGCGCGGAAATCGATTTCACCGGCACGTCGGCGCAGCTCGACAACAACTTCAACGCGCCGAAGGCCGTGTGCATGGCCGCCGTGCTGTACGTGTTCCGCACGCTGGTCGGCGACGAGATCCCGCTGAACGCCGGCTGCCTGAAGCCGCTCACGGTGATCGTGCCGGCGCGCTCGATGCTGAACCCCGAGTATCCGGCGGCAGTCGTGTCGGGCAACGTCGAGACGTCGTCGGCCATCACCAACGCGCTGTACGGCGCGCTCGGCTGCGTCGCGTCGAGCCAGGGAACGATGAATAACTTCACATTCGGCAACGATCGCTACCAGTACTACGAGACGATCGCGGGCGGCAGCGGCGCCGGCGACGGCTTCGCGGGCGTCGGCGCGGTGCAGACGCACATGACGAACTCGCGGCTGACCGATCCGGAGGTGCTCGAATGGCGCTTTCCGGTGCGGCTCGACTCGCATCGCATCCGCGCCGGCTCGGGCGGCGGCGGGCGCTGGCGCGGCGGCGACGGCGCGGTGCGGCGGATCCGCTTCCTCGAGCCGATGACCGCGTCGATCCTGTCGAACAACCGGATCCACGCACCGTTCGGCGCGGCGGGCGGCGAGGCCGGCGCGCTCGGCCGCAACACGATCGAGCGCGCGGACGGCACGGTCGAGGCGCTCGGCCATATCGGCCGCGCGCAGATGGCGCCGGGCGACGTGTTCGTGGTCGAAACGCCGGGCGGCGGCGGATACGGCGCGGCGGGCTGAGCCGTGCGACCGGCGCCGGCGCGCCGCGCCGGGGCTCGAACGGCATTGCGGCGAACTGTGGAATAAAGTTGCGTATTAGCGCACGGAAGGAATCAAAATCGACGGAAAGTCGGAGCGCCGCGAGGCGATCCGACCCTGTCGCCGATGGCTTGTCGCAGCGCTGCCCATGGCTGCTGGAATCGGCCGCAAACGCCCGCCCGGCGGGGCGCTCAGCCCAATTCGCCGACCCCGTCCCGCGCCGCCGCAACCGCGATTGAGCAGGCTGCCAATCATGAAAAATCCGGCTTGCCAATCGAGTCCCAATTCCTTGACACTCCGCTCTAAATGTGAGTGCCATTCCTGATCGTCATTTGATAAGATGGCTCTCATCATTCGTTTGGCAGCACCTGCGCGCATCACGCGCGAACGCCGGGTCGCATTAGCGGGAAACAAGTATGGGACGAGGCCCATCATCACGGCAATCACGGTTGCCCTGCCGGGAACGCGCGATGCGCGCCCCGGAAGGGCGGCCGGCCGGGTCGCCTCCGTCTACACTGTGCGTTTTTTCTGGATCGGGGCGTCTCCATGGATGACGAAAACGATAGCGCGGTGCTCGAGGCGCACGTAGGTACGCGCAGCCCCTGCTGGCGTCTCGGCAGTGACAGCAATGCCCTCGAACTGGCGGCCGTCCGCGGCCTGACCAACGTCGCCGTCGCGCTGACGGGCGAACAGGCCGCGCGCATCCGCGCGCTGACCGGCGTCACGTCGCACCTCGTGCTCGACATCACGCTGTTCGGCGAACCGGTGAGCCTTCATCTCGTCGGGCGGAAAGTCGACACGACCGACTGGGCCGGCACGGCTTCCGCCTATTCCGATACCGAATCCGTCGCGGGCGATCTCGCGCACGGGCTCGCGTTCGCCGAGCAGGTCGTGTCCGAAGTGAATTCGCTCGTCGTGATTCTCGACCGCAACGGGATGGTGCAGCGCTTCAACCGCCTGTGCGAGGAAGTGACGGGCAAGCGCGAGGTCGACGTGATCGGCCGCAGCGCGTTCGAACTGTTCATGAGCCCCGAGCAGGGCGCGCAGTCGCGCAGCAACGTCACGGGCTTTTTCGCGAGCAACCGCTCGTTCGCGGTCGAGCGCTACATCAACACGGTCAACGGGCCGCGCCTGTTCCAGTTCCGCAACAAGTTCGTGCAGAGCGGCAGCGGCGTCGAAGAGCAGTTCCTGATCTGCTCGGGCATCGACATCACCGAGGAGCGCAACGCGCAGCATCGGCTCATCGAACTCGCGAACACCGACGTGCTCACCGGGCTGCCGAACCGCCATGCGATCAGCGAGCGCATCCACGCGGCGATTGCGGCCGAGACCGCCGCATCGCGCGGGCAGGTCGGCATCCTGTTCCTCGATCTCGACAACTTCAAGCGCGTCAACGATCACTACGGGCACATCACCGGCGACCGGCTGCTGCAGGACGTGTCGGCGATCATCAGCGGCTGCCTGCCGTCCGGCGCGACGCTCGCGCGGCTCGGCGGCGACGAATTCCTCGTGCTGTTCGAGCACGGCACGCGGCCGCTGCTCGAAGCGACCGCGCAGATCATTCTCGAACGGCTGCGCACGCCCATTCATCTCGGGCTGATGGAGGTCTACACGAGCTGCTCGATCGGCATCGCGATGTATCCGCAGCACGGCGATTCGCTCGAGACGCTGATCCGCAGCGCGGACACCGCGATGTACGTCGCGAAGGAAGAGGGCAAGCATACGTACCGCGTGTTCTCGCTGGAGATGAACCAGAAGGTCGCGAAGTACATGTGGCTCGACACGAACCTGCGCAAGGCGCTCGAGGAAGAGCAGTTCGTGCTGCACTACCAGCCGGTCGTCGATATCGCGACCGGCGACGTGCACGGTGTCGAGGCGCTGATCCGCTGGCAGTCGCCCGATCGCGGGCTCGTCGCGCCGATCGAGTTCATCCGCTTCGCGGAGGAGTCGGGCCTGATCGCGCCGCTCGGGCGCTGGGTGATGCGTACCGCGGCCGCGCAGGCTGCCGCATGGAAGGCGAAGGGGCTCGACATCCGGATCGCGGTGAACGTGTCCGCGCGGCAGTTGCAGGACATGAACATCGTGCACCAGATGGCGTCGATCCTCGACGCCGCGGGGCTGAAGCCCGGCCTGCTCGACATCGAGCTGACCGAGAGCTGCTTCATCGAGGACGAGGATGCGGCCAACGGGCTGATGCGGCAGTTCCGCCAGCTCGGCGCGCAGATCCATCTCGACGATTTCGGCACCGGCTATTCGTCGCTGTCGCAGTTGTCGCGCCTGCCGCTGGATGCGATCAAGCTCGACCGCAGCTTCATCACGGGCATCGACCGCAATCCGCGCTCGCAGGCGCTGGTGTGCTCGGTCGTGTCGCTCGCGAAGGCGCTGAATTTCGCGGTGGTCGCCGAAGGCGTCGAAACGCATGCGGAAGCCGAATTCCTCAAGCAGATCGACGTCGATCATGCGCAGGGCTACTACTATGCCCGCCCGATGCCGGCACAGGCGTTCGAGGCGTGGCTCGCGGAGACGAGAAAGCTCAGGCTGATCGCCTGAGCTTCGTTCACGAACAGGCGCCGCCGGCAAGCGGCGGCGCCTGTCGCATTACACCGTGCGCAGCTTCGACACGCGCCGGTTCTGCAGCATCACGAGGCGTTCCATGTACGCGAGATCCTTCGGCTCGATCGTGAACGCCGCATACACCCACGCTTCCGTGATGTCCATCAGCTCGGAGCGCGTCAGCTGGAACACCCGCTCGCGCGCGCGCAGCATCGCGCGCACGCCGTTCAGCTTCGGCTTCATCACGTCGATGAAGGTGCGCGTCGCGAGGTACGCGTCACCCGCGTCGAACGTCTGGTCGACCAGGCCGCGATCCTCGTACCACTCGGCAGCGTGCGCTTCGCCGGTCGAGATCAGTTGCTCCGCAATGCCCCGATCGGCCTTGCGCGCGACGAGCGAATAGCCGCCCATGCCCGGGAACAGGTTGAACGCGATCTCGGGAAACCCGAGCTTCACGCCCTTCTGCGCGAGCATGTAGTGATGCGCGAGCGCGGCCTCGAAACCGCCGCCGAGCGCGCTGCCCTCGACCATCGCGATCGAGATCGCCCCGGTGCCGAAGCCCGTGTAGATCTCGTACACGCCGTCGATGCACGAGCGCGCATAGGCCATCAACAGGTCGCGCTTGCCGCTGCGGATCGCGTCGACGAAGAAGCTCAGGTCGCCGCCGACGTTGAACAGCTCGGGGACGAGCGAGCCCGTCACCCAGAAGTCGAACGGCAGGCCCGAGTCGCGTGCGACGCGTGCGAGATGGATGATGTCGGTAACGAGTTGCTGGTTGAAGCACGGCCGCGGCTCCGATCGCAGCATCATCCACATGACATTACGTCCCTCTTCATAAAAGGCGGTCAGTTGAGTGAGTTCGCCGGCTTCGTAAAACGGGCGGCAAGCGGGATGGGATTGGAGTTGCATGGTATGTCCTCGTGAGATGTGGTTTTTGAAGACCGTCGCGCCCGGTGCCGTGCGGGAAGCGAATGTCCCGCCAGGCGCCGGGCGCGAGGCATCGACATTGTTGCGCGCGCACATTCGGCGTATTTGTGGAATGGGTCACCCGAAAGCCGCGCGGGCCCAGGCAGGGCGGCGGTTTCGGGCGAGCGGTCGGGGGAGCGGGGGAGGCCGGCCGGGCCGGTATCGCGGCGTTCCGGACGTGACGACGGAATGCGGGCATGCCGAGTGTCGGCAAACCTGCGAACGGCGCGGCAATGCCGCGTGCGACGCGTGCAGTCGTAACCGTGAATTGGCAATGCGGGGAACGCGTCGCGTCCGCTCGCCGTGCAGGGTATTCACCGGTATCGACGGGTATCCGGCGAATTTTTTGCAGCGTTAGAATCGCGCGCCCGTTCATATCTGCGCGCCTCGTTCCGCGCGCAGGGTCGCGGTTCTCCTCCCCGGCGCGCATCCGACGGAACTTGCCAGAGTCGGTCGGCTTCAGCCAACATTCGCATCCGGCACGGCCGCGCGTTCCGAGCGCGGCCGGCATGGAGGAGAACACGCATGTCAGAGAAACATCGGGTCCTGGTGCTGGACGACGATCCGGAGGTGCGCGCCTGGTTGAGGGGCGTGCTGGAAGAGGCGGGGTTCGACGTATCGACTGCCGACAGCGCCGCGGTGATGCAGCAGCAACTGGCCGCCGCGCCGCACGCGCTCGTCATCCTCGACCTGAAGCTGCGCGGCGAGGACGGCCTGACGGTCGCGCGCGAACTGCGGCGCCGGTCCGACGTATCGATCATCATGATCAGCGGGCTGGGCGACGAGACGGACCGCGTGCTCGGCCTCGAAACCGCGGCGGACGATTTCATCACGAAGCCGGTGTCCGGGCGCGAGCTGATCGCACGCGTGCGCGCGCAGCTTCGCCGCACGACCGAGCTGTCGATGCCGCGTCCCGCTCCGAACGGCGGCGGCCCGCGCTTCTGCTTCGACGGCTGGACGCTCGATTTCGCCGCCCGGACGCTGACGCACGGCGGCAATCCGTGCGCGCTCACGCAGGGCGAGTTCGAGCTGCTGGCGGCGATGGTGCAGCAGCCGTCGCGCGTCTGGTCCCGCGAGCAGTTGTTGGAGCGCACGCGCGGTTTCGGCATCGACGTCTACGATCGCACGATCGACGTGCTGATCCTGCGCCTGCGCCGCAAGATCGAACCGAACCCCGAGCACCCGACCTATATCCGCACGCAGCGCGGCGCCGGTTACGTGTTCTCGGTGCCGGTCGTGCGCGTGTGACGCGATGCGCATGCCCCCTACCCCGTTGTTGCCGTGGAGCGTGCGGGCCAAGCTGATCGCGACGTTCCTGGTGCTGTTCGGCATCACGCTGGCGGTCGTGGTGGTCGGCGTGCTCGGCATGCGCGCGAATCAGAACGCGCTCGACGAATACGAGGCGAACGTCGTGCCGGAGATCGCGCGCGCGCTCGAGCTGTCCGACAAGGTCGCGCAACTGGCCGCGGTGGCGCCGAGCATGATGCTGACCGATTCGCCGGACCTGCTGCACAGCGATTCCGAACTGCTGCGCGGCCTGCTCGGCGACATCCGGCGGCTGTCGCCGGGTTTCGGCAAGCCGGCCGGTACGGCGGAGAAGGCGGGCGGCCGGCTCGCGGTGATCGACGATCTGGATGCGATCGACCAGGATCTGGCGCGGCTGCTGCTCGTATCGGGCCGGCAGCGGCAGCTCAAGGCGGAGCTGAGCGACCTGCGTGCCGCGACCGACAGCATCGGCGACGGTATCGCGCGCCAGAAAGGGGTGATCGCGCGGCAGGCACCGACGCTGCTGGAAATCTGGGCGCGCACGACCGGCGTGTTGCAGGCGGCGAACGCGGCGGAGCTCGGCAGCGCGGAGAGCGACAACGAGGCGTTGTGGCTGCGGGTGCGCGAGCGCGGCGAGGAGCGCAGCCAGCCGGCGCTCGCCGAGGCGCTGCAGCGCCTCGACGGCGGCGCGCGCAGCGTGTTCGCGGTGCGTCGGGAGTTTCTGTCGAGCGAAGCGCAGACGGGCTATCTCGTCACGCTGTTGCGCGGTCACGCGGATCACCTCAGCGGCAAGTCCGCCCGCTACGTCGAACGCTTGCGGCAGATCGCGAGCGAGCGTAGCGACAAGGTGCGCAAGGTCGCGGTGTCGAGCCAGTCGGGCCTGCTGCTGCTGGCCGTCGCGGGCGTCGCGGTGGCATTGCTCGGGGTGGCCTACGCGAGCCGCATCCTGCACAAGCTGCAGGCGATGACGCGCGTGATGACGCGCCTGGCGAAGGGCATCACGTCGGACCGGATGCCGTCGATGCACCGGCCCGACGAAATCGGCGAGCTGGCGCGCGCGTTCGAGGTGTTTCGCACCAACCTGATCGAGAAGGAGCAACTGACCCAGGGGCTCGAAGCGCAGCGCCGCCTGCAGGAGTCGGTGCTCAACTCGATGAACGACGGCGTCTCCGTGCACGACACGCAAGGCAGCCTGGTCGCGTGGAACCCGACGTTCGCGAAGCTGCTCGGCATCGACGCGTCCGCGTTGCGGGCGGGCCTGCCGCTCGTTGCCCTGCGCGCCGCGCTGGCGCGGCCCGCCCGGTGGCACCAGGTATCGTCCGAGACCGCGACGCATACGTCGGACGGCGTGCGCGTTGCCGCGTCCGCCGAGCTGCACCTGAGCGACCGGCGGACGCTCGAATTCCACTGTCAGCCGTTGCCGGACGGCGGATGGGTATCGGTATGCCGCGACCTGACGAGCCGCCGCGCGGTCGAGGCCGAACTGCGCCAGGCGCAGAAGATGGACGTGCTCGGCCAGTTGACGGGCGGGGTCGCGCACGATTTCAACAATTTTCTCGTCGCGATTCTCGGCAACCTCGAATTGTTGCTGCCGCGGCTCGACGGGCAACACGACACGCAGACGATGGCCGAACGTGCGCGCCGCGCGGCCGAGCGAGCGTCGCGGCTCACGCGGCGGCTGCTTGCGTTCGCGCGCCGTCAGCCGCTGCAGGCCGAGCGCGTGGCGGTACGGGCGATGCTCGCGGAAATGCTCGACCTGGTCGAATATTCGGCGGGGCAGCGCGTCACCGTCGTGCTGGAGCCGTCCGCCGACACGATGTGGGTGAACGTCGACCGCGGCCAGCTCGAGAACGCGGTGCTCAACCTGACGCTCAACAGCGCGGCGGCGATGCCGGACGGCGGGACGCTCACGCTGTCCGCGCATCGCGAGCCGGCGCAGGATGCGGCGGGCGGCCCGGCGTCGATCGTGCTGAGCGTGACGGATACCGGGTGCGGCATCGCGCCCGTGCTGCTCGACAAGGTGATCGAGCCGTTCTTCACGACCAAGGCCGCCGGTGAAGGCAGCGGGCTCGGGCTCAGCAGCGTGTACGGGTTCGTCCGGCAAAGCGGCGGCGATTTGCGGATTCACAGCGAGGTCGGCCGGGGCACGCGGGTCGAGCTTCGGCTGCCGGACAGCGGGCCGCCCGCCGGCGGGCCGGCGGTGCGGCGCGGCGGCCCCGCGGCCGCGCGCGACCGGCCTGCGCAGGCACACCGGGGCGCGCGCGTGCTGGTGGTCGACGACGATGCCGAGGTGCGCGACACGGTGGTCAGCCAGTTCGCGGCGCTCGGTGCGCGGGCCGAGGCGGTGCCCGACGGCGACGCTGCGCTGCGCTGGCTGGCCGGGCATGGTCCGGTCGAACTGGTGCTGTCGGACATTTCGCTTGGCGCGAGCGGCAGCGGCATCGCGTTCGCCGCGCGGCTTGCCGAACGCTGGCCGGGCCAACGCGTGGCGCTGACCTCGGGCCTGCCGCCCGAGATGCATCAGTCGCATCCCGACTGGCGGGCGGACCTGCCGTTCGTGCAGAAGCCGTTCGACCTGGCGGCGCTCGTCGCGTTGCTGGGCTGATGCCCGGCGCCGATTGTTTCGATTGTTAATGGCAACGCGTGTTTCCGAAATGTTCGATTAACGCGACGGGTGTTTCATAGCGGTACGGCACCGGCGACGCGGTCGCGACGCCACGGCGCGAAAATCGAAAAACGGACGGAGACACCCTATGACGAAGATCAAGTCGGTCTTGCTGGCGATGGCGCTTGCGACGACGGCCGCGACGGCCGGCGCGGCGACGCTGAGGATTGCGTGCGGCGCGGCAGGCGTCGACCAGGACATCTGCCAGGTCTCGGCGAAGCAATGGGCCGCGAAGACCGGCAACGAGGTCGAGTTCATCAGCATGCCAAACAACTCGAGCGAGACGCTCGCGCTCTACCAGCAGCTCCTTGGCAGCGGATCGGACAAGATCGACGTGATGCAGATCGATACGGTCTGGCCGGGGATCCTCGCAAACCACCTGGTCGACCTGAAGCCCTACAGCAAAGGCCAGGAAAACCAGTCGTTTCCGAGCGTCGTCGCGAACGATACCGTGAACGGCAAACTGGTCGCGATGCCGTGGTTCATCGACACGGGCCTGCTCTACTACCGCAAGGACCTGCTCGACAAGTACCGGGCGAAGGTGCCCGCGACGTGGGACGAACTCGATGCGACCGCGCGCAGGATCCAGGCGAGCGAGCGCGCAGCCGGCAACGAGAAGGTGTGGGGCTACGTGTGGCAGGGGCGTGCGTACGAAGGGCTCACCTGCGATGCGCTCGAGTGGGTCGCCAGCCACAACGGCGGCACGGTGATCGACGACAAGGGGCGCGTCACGATCGACAACCCGGGCGCGGTCAAGGCGCTCGACCAGGCGGCGAAATGGGTCGGCACGATCAGCCCGAAGGCGGTGCTGAACTACGGCGAGGAAGAGTCGCGCGGCGTGTTCCAGGCGGGCAACGCGGTGTTCATGCGCAACTGGCCGTACGCATGGGCGATCGCGAACCGCGCAGGCAGTCCGATGAAAGGCAAGGTCGGCATCGCACCGCTGCCGAAGGGCGGCGCCGACGGCCGCCAGGCCGCCGCACTCGGCGGCTGGCAGCTCGCGGTGTCGCGCTACTCGCCGAACCCGAAGCTCGCCGCCGATCTCGTGATGTACCTGTCGAGCGCGGAAGTGCAGAAAATGCGCGCGGTGCAGGCGTCGTTCAATCCGACGATGCCCGCGCTCTACCATGACAAGGACGTCCTCCAGGCCAACCCGTTCATGGCCGACCTGCTGCTGACCTTCAACAGCGCGGTCGCGCGGCCGTCGACGGTCACCGGCGCCCGGTACAACCAGGTCAGCAACCAGTTCTGGAATGCCGCGCACGACGTGCTCGCGGGCAGCGACACCGCGGCGAGCGCGCTCGCGAAGCTCGCCTCGTCGCTCAACCGGCTCGCGCCGGCCGGCAACTGGCGCTGAGCGCGGCGCCTCACGACCGATCGACCCGGCCGGCCGCCCGACGGCGCCGGCCCTGACGGGAGACTTTCCATGAGAACTGCAAGCATCCAGATAGACAGGACTCCTTTGTTAGCCGGGAGCCCGGCGCGAACGGGAACCGGGCTGGCGAGGGCGCGCCGCCGCCAGGCGTGGCTGCTGGTCGCGCCGGCGATGCTGATGCTGGTGGCGATCGCCGGCTGGCCGCTGTTGCGCACCGCCTGGTTCAGCCTGACCGACGCGCAGTTGTCCGACCTGACGCAGCGGCGGTTCGTCGGCCTCGACAACTACATCGGCGCGGCGGGCGTCCTGCGCGATCCGTCGTGGTGGCAAGCGGTGGGCAACACGGTGCTGTTCGCGGTCGTCTCGGTGCTGCTCGAGACGGCCGCGGGGCTGGGCGTGGCGCTGCTGCTCGACGTGCCGTCGCGGTTGCGTACGCTGCTGCGCGCGGCCGTGCTGGTGCCGTGGGCGATCCCGACCGTCGTTTCCGCGAAGATCTGGAGCTGGATGCTCAACGACCAGTTCGGGATCGTCAATGCAATGCTGATGGCGATCGGCGCGATTCACGAACCGCTCGCGTTCACCGCGGATGCACGCCTCGTGTTTCCGACCATCGTGTTCGTCGACGTGTGGAAGACCACGCCGTTCATGGCGCTGCTGATGCTCGCCGCGCTGCAGACGGTGCCGCGCGACTGCTACGAGGCGGCGCGTGTCGACGGCGTGCCGCGCTGGCGGGTGTTCCGGTCGGTGACGCTGCCGCTGATCCTGCCCGGCGTGCTGGTCGCGATGATCTTCCGCTCGCTCGACGCACTACGCGTGTTCGACCTGATCTACGTGATGACGTCGAACAGCCGCATCACGAAAAGCATGTCGGTGTACGTGCGTGAACAACTGATCGATTTCCAGCAGGTGGGCTTCGGGTCGGCGTCGGCGATGCTGCTGTTCGCGACGATCGTGCTGTTCACCGTCGGCTACATGGCCGTCAGCCGGCGCCGGATCCAGGAGGGCTGACATGAAGAAGCATCCGCTCGAGACGGCGGTATACGCGGTGCTGTCGGCGCTCGTGCTGACGGTCGCGCTGTTCCCGCTCGTCTACATGATCGGCACGTCCGTCAAGCATGGCGACGCGCTGTTCGACACGTCGCTGTTCCCGTCGCGCCCGTCGCTCGACAACTACCGGCAGTTGTTCCGCGATCAGCCGTTCGGCGCGTACCTGCTGAATTCGGCTTGGGTCGCCGGCGGCGCGGTGGCGCTGTCGCTCGCGGTGTCGGTACTGGCTGCGTACGCGCTCGGCCGCGTGTCGTTTCGCGGGCGCGGCGTGTTGATGATGTGCATCCTCGGCGTGTCGATGTTTCCGCAGGTCGCGATCCTGTCCGGGCTGTTCGAGCTGATCCGCGCACTCGGCCTGTACGACCGCCTCGGCGCGCTCGTGCTGTCGGACCTGATCTTCACGCTGCCGTTCACGATCTGGATCCTCGTCACGTTCATGCGCGAGTTGCCGCGCGAGCTGGAGGAGGCCGCGCTGGTCGACGGCGTGGGCGTGTTCACGCTGATCTTCAGGATCTTCATGCCGCTGCTGCGGCCCGCGCTTGCCGCGACGTCGCTGCTCGCGTTCGTGTCGGCCTGGAACGAGTTCCTGTTCGCGCTGACCTTCACGATCTCGTCCGGGCAGCGGACGGTCCCGGTCGCGATCACGATGATCTCCGGGGCGAGCAGTTTCGAGCTGCCGTGGGGAACGATCATGGCCGCGTCGGTGATCGTCACGGTGCCGCTCGTGCTGCTGGTGATGGTCTGCCAGCGTCAGATCGTATCCGGGCTGACGGCCGGCGCGGTCAAGGGGTGAGCGGGTAACCCCCCGCCGTCGTCAAACAGGAGCGAAAGCATGAGCCAGATCAAATTGAGCGGTCTTCACAAACAGTTCGGTGCAACCCCGATCCTCCATGACGTGAACCTGACGGTCGAGCCCGGCGAGTTCTGCGTGTTCATCGGCCCGTCCGGCTGCGGAAAATCGACGTTGCTGCGGATCATTGCCGGACTCGACGAACAGAGCGCCGGCGACGTATGGATCGACGGGCACTGTGTCAATGCGTTGGCGCCTGCGCGCCGCGATATTGCGATGGTGTTCCAGAGCTACGCGCTGTATCCGCACATGTCGGTCTATGAAAACATGGCGTTCGGCCTGCGGCACCTCGGCTTGCCGAAACACGAGGTCGACCGGCGGGTGCGGCATGCGTCCGCGTCGCTGCGCCTCGACGAATTGCTCGGGCGCAAGCCCGGCGCGCTGTCCGGCGGCCAGCGGCAGCGTGTCGCGATCGGCCGTGCGATCGTGCGCAAGCCGAAGGTCTTCCTGTTCGACGAGCCATTGTCGAACCTCGATGCCGCGCTTCGCGTGAAGACGCGCGTCGAGATCGCGAAGCTGCATCGCAGCCTCGACGACACCAGCATGATCTACGTGACGCACGACCAGGTCGAGGCGATGACGCTCGCGGACAAGATCGTTCTGCTGCGCCCGCTCGAAGGGCGGGCCGGCGTCGCGAGCGTCGCGCAGGTCGGCACGCCGCTCGACCTCTATCACCGCCCGGCGAGCCAGTTCGTCGCCGGCTTCATCGGTTCGCCGGCGATGAACTTCCTGCCGGCGACGGTCGTGTCGGCGGGCGCCCGCGACGTGCGCGTGCTGACCGGCGGGCACGCGCTCGGCGCGAGCGTGTCGGGCGACGGCCTCGCGCGAGGCGGCGAAGTGACGCTGGGCATTCGCCCCGAGCATGTGCGGGTCGGGGCCGGCGACGTCACGGGAGAAGTCGCGCACGTCGAGCAGATGGGCGAACACACCTATCTCTACCTCGATACACCGCTTGCCGCGCAGCCGATCGTCGCGAAGACCGACGCCCCCGGCGCGCGGATCGGCGAGCGCATCCGCGTCGACCTGCCGGCCGGCGCGCTGCACCTGTTTCACCCGGACGGGCGCGCGGCCGTGCGCATGCCGAGCGAGGCCGCCACCGCGGCGCGCGCGACCGCCTGAGCACGACGCACGCAATCCGTTCACGGTTTTCAGGCGGCCACGGCGCGCGGCCGCTGTCGAATCGGCGCCCATTCATGCAAAAAGGATAGTTATGCAAAACAAGAAACTTTCGGTGATCGTCTGGAACGAATTCGAGCACGAACGCGAAAACGCCGGCGTGCGCGCGATCTATCCCGACGGACTGCACCAGGTGATCGCCAGTGCGCTCGCGGAAACGCCGGCGCTCGGGCACGGCGCGCTGCCGCTCGAGATCGGCGTCGCGACGCTCGATCAGCCGGAGCACGGGCTCGACGAGGCGCGGCTTGCCGCATGCGACGTGCTGATCTGGTGGGGGCACAAGGCGCATGCGAAGGTGTCCGACGAAGTCGTCGAGCGCGTGCAGCGTCGGGTGCTCGAGGGAATGGGCCTGATCGTGCTGCATTCCGGGCACTTCTCGAAGATCTTCCGCCGCCTGCTCGGCACGCACTGTTCGCTGAAGTGGCGCGAGGCCGCCGAGAAGGAACGGCTGTGGGTCGTCGAACCGTCGCATCCGATCGCGGCCGGGCTCGGCGAGTATTTCGAGCTGCAGCACGAGGAGATGTACGGCGAGCGCTTCGATATCCCGCAGCCGGACAGCACCGTGTTCATCTCGTGGTTCGAAGGCGGCGAAGTATTCCGTTCGGGCTGCTGCTGGGAGCGCGGTCACGGCCGGATCTTCTATTTCCGCCCCGGGCACGAAGCGTACCCGACCTACCACGACCGCAACGTGCAACGCGTGATCGCGAACGCGGTGCAGTGGGCCGCGCCGCGCGTGAATCTCGCCGACCGCTGCCCGAACTCGCCGCCGCTCGAAACGCTCAGCGAGAAGAGCGGGCAGTTCGCGCATGTCGGTATCCAACAAACCGCGGGAGACCTCGCATGAACGACGACTACAAGGTGGAGCTGCCGGAAGCGGCGGCGATTGCCCGCGGCCGCCGCCTGCGCGTGGGCGTGATCGGGCTGGGGATTGGCCGCAAGCATATCGAAGGCTGGCGCGAGCATCCGGACGTCGACGTGGTCGCGATTGCCGACCCCGACGCGAAGCGGCTCGCGAAGGTCGGCGACGCGTTGGGCATCGACGCACGCTACGCATCGGCCGATGCGATGTTCGCAGCGGAGAAGCTGGATGTCGTCAGCGTCTGCACGCCGAACAAGTTCCATCGCGAGTTGACGCTCGCCGCGTTCGATGCGGGATGCCACGTGCTGTGCGAGAAGCCGATGGCGCTGAACGCGGACGAGGGGCGCGAGATGCTGATCGCCGCGCAGCGCGCGGGCAAGCGGCTGATGATCAATTTCTCGTACCGCTTCAGCGCGCAGTCGCGCGCGCTGAAGGCGCAGGTCGATAGCGGCCTGTTCGGCGATTTCTATTTCGGGCGGACGGTCTGGCATCGCCGGCGCGGGATGCCCGGATTCGGCGGCTGGTTCGGCACGAAGGCGCTGGCGGGCGGCGGGCCGCTGATCGATCTCGGCGTGCATCGCCTCGATCTCGCGCTGTGGCTGATGGGCTATCCGAAACCCGTGTGGGTGATGGGCAGCACTTACGATCCGATCGCGCGCGAGCTCGCGGCGCGCGCGGGCAAGACGTTCGACGTCGAGGATCTCGCGGCTGCGCTGATCCGCTTCGACAACGGCGCGACGCTCGCGCTCGAGGCGTCGTGGGCAACCAACATCCAGGAAGCGGAGTTGATGGAGACGCGCCTGCTCGGCACGCGTGCCGGGCTGCTGCAGAAGAACCTGAACGAGGGCTACACGTTCGACGCGCATGTGTTCATCGAGCAGAACGGCGCGCAGTTCGACATGCGCCTGAATCCGCCCGCGGAAGGCGCGCATTCCGCGATGTACGACTACGCGGAAGCGATCCTGTGCGACGTCCCGCATCCGGCGCCTGGTGAGGAAGGGCTGATCGTGATGGAAATTCTCGACGCGATCTATGCGAGCGCGGCCGCGGGCGAGCCGATTCGCATTCACGCGCCCGGGCCGGCGGCCGTCGATGCGCCGCCGGTGCTGGACCTCGACGTCGCGGGTTGACGTCGCCGGCTGACTTCGTACGGGGCCGGCGCGCGGATCGTCCACCGCGCCGGCCCGACAGCAACATGACGGACGACGCAGCACACACAGCTATTCGATGACGCCGCGCATCGCACGCGGCGCACTGACAACGTTTGGAGACACGTTCATGATCGACGAAGCAGGCCGGGCCGCGCGTGGCCCCGCACGCACCCCGCTCAGGCTCACGCGGCTCGCCGCCGCCTTCTCGCTGGCCGTCGCGTCGGCCGCGCTGCATGCGGCGCCGGATCCGGCAACGACGGTCGCCGCGGACGGCACGGCGGGCGGCTTGTCGCAGGCAACCGGCGTCGTGCCGGCCGACACGAGCCCCGCCAACGTGGCCACGCCGACGCCGTCGTCGGCCTGGAACCAGTTGACGCCGTGGACGCAGTTTCACGGCTATCTGCGGGCCGGCGTCGGGACCAGCGACAGTCACTCGCAGGCCTGCTTCCAGTTGCCGGGCGCACAGAGCAAATACCGGCTCGGCAACGAATGCCAGGTCTACAGCGAACTGGAGATCGACCAGACGCTGTACAAGTTCTCGAACGGCATGCAGCTGTCGGCGGTCGGCATGGCGAGCCTCGTCAACGATCTCGATCGCACGCCGACCTTCAACGGCGATCACGGGCGCATCCGCCTGCCGCAATCGTACGTGCAGCTCACGAACTTTCCGGGGCTCGACGACATGCGCATCTGGTTCGGGCGCATCTACTACCGGCGCAATGACGTCCACATGAACGACTTCTATTACTGGAATCCGAGCGGCCTCGGCGCGGGCATCGAGAACGTGCCGATCGGCGGCGGCCTGAAGCTCAGCTATGCGCTGTTCCGCGAGGACTATATCGACCAGCCCAACTACGCGACTCGGCACGACCTCCAGTTGTCGGGCGTGCATCCGAATCCGGGCGGCGAGCTGCAGTTCGGGCTGTCGTACATTCCGGCCCGCGCGCCGGTGCTGAATTCGAGCGGCATGCTGCAGGACGCGCACGGCGGCTGGTCGTTCACGGTTCAGCACGTGCAGACCAACCTGCTCGGCGGCAAGAACAAGCTTGCGTTCCAGTACGGCGTCGGTCCGGGCACGGGCCTCGGCTACACGGGAACGCTGACCAACGACAACCGCTTCAAGAGCCTGCGCGTGCTCGATGCGTTCGACTGGCAGGCGACGCGCGACTTCAGCGGCCAGGTGGTCGGCATCTACCAGCGCGACATCGCGCCGTCGGGCGGGTCGCAGACCTGGATATCGATGGGTGTGCGGCCGGTGTATGCGTTCACGCAGCACATCAAGCTGCAGGGCGACCTCGGGCACGATCGCGTGACGCCGTCCGGCGGCCCGACGCGCACGCTGCTGAAGGCGAGCGTCGCGCTGACGCTCGCGATGGACCGCTCGTTCTGGTCGCGGCCCGAATTCCGCGTGTTCTACACGTATGCGCGCTGGAACCAGGCCGCGCAGGATGCGGCGGCGCCCGGCGATCCGCTGTCGACGACGGGCATCTTCGGTACGTCGCGCACGGGTTCGACGGTCGGCGCGCAGGTCGAATGGTGGTGGTGAGCACGATGACGGAACGCTGTACGACGATATCGATGGGTGCCGATGCCGCGCCGTTCTCGCGCATCGTGTTCGGGATGTGGCGGATCGGCGACTGGGCGCTGTCGGCCCGCGAGCGCCGTGCGCTGATCGAGGCGGCGCTGGAACTCGGCGTGACGAGCTTCGACCATGCGGACATCTACGGCGACTACACGGCCGAGGGCCTGTTCGGCGACGTGCTGGCCGATGCGCCGCACCTGCGCGAGCGGATGCAGATCGTCACGAAGTGCGGGATCCGGCTCGTGTCCGCGCGCCGGCCCGCGCACGGGATCAAGCACTACGACACGCGGGCCGCGCATGTGGTCGCGTCGGTCGAGCAGTCGCTGCGCGCGCTGCGCACCGACCGGCTCGACCTGCTGCTGCTGCATCGTCCCGATCCGCTGATGGATGCCGACGAAGTCGCCGCGACGTTTGATGCGCTCCGGCGTGACGGAAAGGTGAGGGCATTCGGGATATCGAACTTTACGCCGGCACAGGCCGAGTTGCTGCAGGACCGGATGGCGGCGCACGGGTCGTCGCTCGCGACGAACCAGGTCGAATGCTCGCTGCTGCATCTCGCGCCGCTCGACGACGGCACGTTCGATCAGGCGCAGCGCTGGCGCTGTCCGCCGATGCTGTGGTCGCCGCTCGCGGGCGGACGCCTGTTGACGGAGGCATCGCCCGCCGCGACACGCGTGCGCGCGACCGCGGCGCGGATCGGCGACGCGCTCGGCGTGTCCGCGACGACAGTGCTGTTCGCGTGGCTGCTCGCATTGCCGTGCCGGCCGCTGCCGATCGTCGGGTCGAGCCGGATCGCGGCGCTGCGCGAAGCCGTGGCGGCGACGCGCATGACGCTCGAACGCGAACAATGGTTCGAACTGCTGCACGCGGCGCGCGGCGCGGATGTGCCATGACCGTTGCGATCGACACACGATGACAATCCGGGAGATACGATGAACGAAGCGACCCTGAGCGGTCATCCGGTCGCGCCGTGCGGCACGCGTGCCGGGGAACCCCGCTTGCTGGCGGACATCGGCGGCACGCACGCGCGCTTCGCGCTGGAGACCGCGCTCGGCGGGATCGGCGACGTGCGCGTCTATCGATGCAGCGCCCATGCCGGCGTGGACGACGCGGTGCGCGCGTTCCTGCACGACGCGGGCGGCGTGCGGGTGCGGCACGCGGCGATCGCGATCGCCAATCCCGTGGACGGCGACATCGTCAGCATGACCAATCATGACTGGCGCTTCTCGATCGATGCGACGCGCCGCGCGCTCGGGTTCGACACGCTGCACGTCTTCAACGACTTCTCGGCGCTGGCGATGGCCGTGCCGCATCTGTCCGCGGGGCAGCGGCGGCAGGTCGGCGTCGGGCACGCGTCGCCCGCGGGTACGATCGGCGTGCTCGGCGCCGGCACGGGGCTGGGCGTTTCGGCGCTCGTGCGCGCGGGCGACGCATGGGTGCCGCTGTCCGGCGAGGGCGGGCATGTGTCGTTCGCGCCCGCCGACGCACGCGAGGCCGACGTGCTGCACTACGCGCGGGCACGCTGGCCGCACGTGTCGTTCGAGCGGCTGGTCGCGGGCCCCGGCATCGCGGTGATTCACGCGGCGCTCGCCGCGCGCGACGGCTGCGACCCACCCGAGGCCGACGCGGCCGATACGGCAGCCATCATCGTACGTGCGCTCGCCGGCGACGCACGCTGCATGGCGACCCTCGATTGCTTCTGCGGGATGCTCGGCACGTTCGCGGGCAATCTGGCGCTGACCCTCGGTGCGACCGGCGGCATCCATATCGGCGGGGGCGTCGTGCCGCGCCTCGGGGCATGGTTCGATGCGTCGCCGTTTCGTGCCCGCTTCGAGGCGAAGGGCCGCTTTGCCGGCTATCTCGCGAGGATTCCGACCTTTGTGATCACCGCGCCGCATCCGGCCTTCGTCGGCGTGTCGCACTTGCTCGCTCGCGCGTTGGGCGAGGCCGGCTGACGCGATGCACAGACCACAGGGGCGGGGCGCGATGCCGTGCGTTGCCGTCGAGCATGGACCGGATGAGCACTCGCAACGGCGCGCATGCGTGTGCTGTCGCATGTCGATCGGCCGCGCCGCCGCCGCGCGCGACACGAGCGTGTCGCAGCCGCGCCGTCATGTCCGGCTTGCGTGGTTGTAGCGTGACTGTCTGCAAGGCGTCGGCACTTTGAAAGAAAGTCGGTGGTACGCGACGCCGCCCTATGGAATACGCCGACTGGAAGTCGTCCCGGAACTCATTTACTTTTAGAGCAATGTCGCCGATGCGTCGTGCGTTCCGGAGGAGTCGTGACCACATTCCAGAAAGTGTGGCAGTTGCTGGTCGGAAAGCCGCTCGACCCGCTCGACCCGCGCACGCGGCATGCGATCGCCGTGACGCCGCTGCTGGCCTGGGTCGGGCTCGGCGCCGACGGGCTGTCGTCGTCGTGCTACGGCCCGGAAGAGGCGTTCCTCGCGCTGGCGCACCATACGCCGCTCGCCCTGTTCCTCGCGCTCGCGACATCGGCGACCGTGTTCATCATCGCGCTCGGCTACAACCAGGTGATCGAGTTGTTCCCGACGGGCGGCGGCGGGTATCGCGTCGCGACGTCGCTGCTCGGGTCGAAGCCGGGGCTCGTGTCGGGTGCGGCGCTGCTGGTCGACTACGTGCTGACCGTCGCGACGTCGCTCGCGAGCGGCGTCGACGCATTCTTCAGCCTGCTGCCGGTGAGCGCGCAGGCGTTCAAGCTCACCACCGAGATCGTGCTGATCCTGCTGATGACGGGGCTCAACTTCCGCGGGATGCGCGAATCGATCATGGTGCTGCTGCCGATCTTCGTCGGCTTCGTGATCCTGCACTTCGCGCTGATCGTCTATGGCGTCGCCGTGCACGGCAGCAACCTCGCGATGATCGTGCCCGATGCCGTGCACGAGGCGCACGGGATGTCGCAGTCGCTTGGCGTATTCGTGGTGCTTGCGCTGCTGATGCGCGCGTTCTCGCTCGGCGGCGGCACCTACACGGGCCTCGAGGCCGTGTCGAACAACGTGAACATGCTCGCCGATCCGCGCGTGCCGAACGGCAAGGTGACGATGTGGTACATGTCGACGTCGCTCGCGTTCACGGCCGGCGGCATCATCCTGCTGTACATGCTGTGGCACGCGCGGCCGGTCGAAGGCCAGACGCTCAACGCGGTCGTGTTCGGCAGCGTGATCGACCATCTCGGGCTCGGCTCCGCGTTCGCGCGGCATGCATTGCTCGCGGCCGTGCTCGCGTTCGAGGCCGGGCTGCTGATGGTCGGCGCGCAGACGGGCTTCCTCGACGGCCCGGCCGTGCTGTCGAACATGGCGTCGGATTCGTGGGTGCCGCGCCATTTCCGTGATCTGTCGGGGCGCCTCGTGCGGCAGAACGGGATCATCGTCGTCGGGCTGTCGAGCCTGCTGATCCTGTTGTGGACGCACGGCAGCGTCGACGTGCTCGTCGTGCTGTACAGCATCAACGTGTTCCTCACGTTCAGCCTGTCGCTGCTCGGGCTGTGCACTTACTGGTGGCGCCATCGCAGCGAGCAGGGCTGGTTCAAGCACTTCTTCCTGTCGGCGCTCGGGCTGAGCGTGACGGCGACCGTGCTCGTCATCACGCTGATCGAGAAGTTCACGGCGGGCGGCTGGCTCACGGTGCTCGTGACGAGCGCGGTGATCGCACTGTGCTTCATGATCAACCGCCACTACGCATACACGCGCGCGCAGCTCGCGAAGGAAGATGCGCTGTTCTCCGGCAACCCGCCCGAAGTCGACGAGGCTACCGCGCCGGGCAAGCCCGATCCGTCGCAACCGACGGCCGTGCTGCTGGTCGGCAAGCATCGCGGCGCGAGCATGCACGCGCTGCTGTGGGTCAACCGGCTGTTTCCCGGCCACTTCCGCAACGTGATCTTCCTCGCGGTCGGCGAGGTCGACGCGAAGGCGTACGACGGGCACGAGCATCTCGAACGGCTGCGTCACTCGATCACCGAAGCGCTCGACTACTATGTCGCGCACTGCCGCCGCAACGGCATCGCGGCCGATTACCGGATCGCGTTCGGCACGAATCCCCTGGTCGAATTCATGAACCTCGCGTCGTCGACGCTCGACGAGTACCCGAACGCCGTGTGTTTCGCGAGCAAGCTGATCTTCCGGCGGGTGAATTTCCTCACCGCGTGGCTGCACAACCAGACGCCCGTCGAGTTGCAGGCGCGCCTGCACGTCGAAGGCAAGCAGATGGTGCTGTTGCCGATGAACGTCGGGTAGCGGTGCGGCGCGTCCGCGCTCGCCTGGATGTGGCGCGGCAAGCGCGTGGGCGACTGCCGGGAGCAGCCGTCAGGGCTGATGATGCCGATGCGGGCGGTGAGGCCGCCGCAGCGGCGGGTGACGGAATTTGGCCCTCAGCCGGTCGCGCCCCGGTCGCTTGACGACGAACAGCACGGCGAGCGCGACGAGCGCCAGCAGCACGACGACTTCCACGATCCCGTTTTCCATGGTGCCTCCCGGTCGCGGGCGGACGATCCTTCTCCGGCGTTCGGCGATCGAGCGAATGCCGGCGGCCGCATACGACGACGCTTTCACGTCTCATTGTAGGTCGGCGTGCACCGGCTTGACGCGTGCGTATGCGTCGCCCACACTGGCCGACACGCGGGTCGCGCGGTTGACTCTGTCCGTTGCACGACCGCGCTTTCCGTGAACCGCGACGAGGTGCGATGTGGTGCGCTTTTCTGTCGGCCTGGCCGGCTGGGTGCTGGCGTGCGCTGCCGCGTTCGGCGCGTCGAACGCCGTCGGCGCGCCGCCGGGCACGGGCCCGTCGGTGGGTGGGGCGAACGACGTCGCCGACGAAGCGCCCGTCACGGTCGTCAGCGATGTCCACGAATTCGTGATCCAGCACGACGGCTCGCTCGACGAGCATGACGATTCGACGCTGCGCGCGAACGACGCGAACGGTATCGATGCAATCGCGCAGCGCTACGTGTGGTTCGACAAGAATCTCGAGAAGGTGGACCTGCTCGCGGCCGAGACGATCGACCGCGACGGCGTCGTGCATCCGGTCGGTGCGGACGGCATCCGTGACGTGCAGGAACCGCGCTCGGCCGGCGCGCCGACATTCCAGGACGGGCTGCTGCGCACCGTCGTGTTTCCCGGCGTCGAAGCCGGGGCGAGCACGCGCGTCGCGTTCCGCAAGACCCGCACGAAGCCGGTCAACCGCGGCTACTTCGGCTATACCGTGGCGCCGTCGCGCGAGCCGGTCGACAGCCAGCGGCTGATCTTCGACGTGCCGGCCGACATGCCGCTGTATGCGGATGCGCGCGGCTACGTCGCGCTGCCGCCGGTCACCGCGAACGGCCGCACGCGCTACGAATTCGACTACCGGCACGGCCCGTACGACCGCATCGAGAACGGCGCGGTCGGCTACGCGACCTACGGCGACCGGCTCGTCGTGTCGACGCTGCCCGACTATGCGGCGTTCGCCGCGCGCTACCGCGACGCGGCCGTCGATCCGGGCGCGGACGATCCGGTCGTAGCGCAGCTGGCGCGCACGCTCACCGCGGGTGTCGCCGATCCGCGCGACAAGGCGCGCATCCTGTACGACTGGGTGCAGGCGAACATCCGTTACGTCGGGTTGTTTCTCGGCGAAACGGCTGCCGCGCCGCATCGCGTGACGGACATCCTGCGCAACCGCTACGGCGACTGCAAGGATCATGTCGCGCTGTTTGGCGCGCTGCTCGCGGCGGTCGGCATTCGCAGCGAACCGGTGCTGCTCAATCTCGGATCCGTCTACACGCTGCCGTCGGTGCCCGGCTACGGCGGCGGCGCGATCAATCACGCGATCACGTGGCTGCCCGATCTCGCGCGCTATGCGGACACGACGACGGCCGGCATCGCATTCGGCTATCTGCCGCCGATCGTGATGGATCGTCCCGCGCTGCTGGTCGACACGGGCGTGCTGTCGCGCACCCCGGCCACGCAGCCGCGCGGCCGTATCGCGCGGATCGGGATCGATGCGGCCGGGCCGGACGCCACGCATTTTCACGCGTACGTCGAGGACGACGGCTGGACGGCCGAACTCGAACGCAACCTGTTTCGCCGCGCGACACCCGACGTCATCGCGCAGCTCGCGAACGACCGTTTGCGGCAAAGCGGCTTGCGCGGCCGCGCGCAACTGTCGACGAGTGACCGGCGCGTCACCGGCGGGCCGTTCGACGTGACGATGTCGGGCACGCTCGATCATTTCGTGTGGCCTGACGGCACGACCGCGTTGCCCGCGCTGTCGAGCCTGACGGGCGGCATCGCGACGCAGGTCGAGAACTGGCTCGCCGAGCCCGTGCGCACGCAGCCGTGGGGCTGCATCGGCGGCACGTTCGACGAGACCGGCCAGATTGCGCTGCCGGCCGGCGTCGCGGTGACCGACCTGCCGGCCGATACGGCCGTGCACGACCGCTTCGTCGACTTCACGTCGCATTACGTATTCGACGCGGCCGCGCGCGTCGTGCAGGTCACGCGGCGGATGACGGCGAATTTTGGCCGTCAGGTGTGTACGGCGGACGAATTCACGGCGCTGCGCGCGTCGCTCGAACGCATCGAACGCGACACGCAGGCGCAGATCGTCGTGCGGGCGAAGGGGCGTTGAACGGGCAGTGGGCGCGTCGCCGCCATCGGCCGACGCACAGGAGGACATCATGACGGAACGGGACGACGAGATCGCCGATCTCTCGAAGGATTTGCTGGGCCGGATCGTGCAGGGCACCGTCGCGAACGGCGCGCCTGTGGATGCAGAGCAGTGCGCTGCGCTCGCCGTGCAATGCGCGACGGCGCTGGTCGACAAGCTCGACGCGCGCAGCGGCTGAAAGCGGAAGGACGTCACGCGCGGCGGCGACTTGAGCACCGCCGGCGAATGTGCGACTTCGGAACGAAGCAACGCGTAGCGGCCCCGGTCAGCGTCGCACGTCAAGCGTCAGGCATCACGCATTACGCTTCGGCACGCACCTCGCCGTCCGCGCGCACGGCGCCCGGCGGCTTGCCCACTACGCGCTTGAACGCGCGGCTGAACGCGGCGAGCGAGCCGTAGCCGAGCCGGTACGCGACGGCCTCGATCGCTTCGTGGTCGCGCGTGATCCATTGCGCGGCGAGCCGCATCCGCAGCTCGGTCAGGTAGCGCACCGGCGTCATCCCGGTGGCCGCGAGAAAGCGTTCGGCGAACACCGAACGTGACACGCCGGCTTCGGTCGCGAGTTCCGCCACGCTCCAGTTGCGGCCCGGGTCGCGGTGCAGCGCGACGATCGCGCGGCCGAGCTTCGGCTCGCGCAGCGCCTGCACCCAGCCCGTCGCATCGCCGCATCCGCACTCGACCCAGCCGCGCACGATGAAGGCCGCGACCACATCCGCGAGCCGCGCGAGGATGCCCGCGAAGCCCGCACGCGCCGAGCACGCCTCGCGTTCCATCGCATCGAGCATCGGGCGGATTTCCGGGTAGCGCGCGAGCAGCGTGCCGACGTGCATGAACTCGGGCATCGTGCCGACGAGCGGCTGCATGCCGCCGAGATCGAGCTCCATGCACGCGCTGAAGATCAGCGCATCGCCGGCGCCCGGCTCGGTCGTCGCGCAACGGGCGGGCGACACGCCGGCCGGCGCCACCGACGCCACCGTATCGCAGATCTTCGCGGCCTCGAAGCCGTTGATCTCGCGGCACGGCGCATCGGGGTCGGACACGAGCGCATGCATGCCGCCGCGCGGCAGCAGGATCGCGTCGCCGGCCTCGAGCCGCATCGTGTCGCCCGACGCGTCGCGCAGCAGCACGGGCCCGCGTCCGACGAAATGGAACTGCGCGCGGCCCGTCACATGGCCGAAGTTCAGCCCGAACGGCCGCGCGACCTGGATGCGACGGTACTGGACGCCGCTCAGGCGCATCCCCAGCAACAGCTCGCTGACGAGGTCGTGCGCATCGGGGATGGGCGGAAGCAGAGGCTCGGACATATCGAGATTCGGACGATCGATCAACAAGAACGGATTGTATGTCATAGACCGTCCTGACGTGGTTCCTTACGATACGCCCTCATCAGTATTTTCCCTAGCCAACACGGAACCACGCATGAATCCCGGAATCTCCACGGCCGCCTCGACGGCGGCCCCCCGCGAACCGGCCTGGGGCGCGGTATTCGCGATGACGCTCGGCGTCTTCGGGCTCGTCACGGCCGAATTCCTGCCCGCGAGCCTGCTGACGCCGATGGCCGACAGCCTCGGCGTGACCGAAGGCGTGGCCGGGCAGGCCGTCACCGCCACCGCGACGGTCGCGCTGGTCACCAGCCTGCTGATCTCGGCGCTGACGCGCACGATCGACCGGCGGCGCGTGCTGCTCGCGTTCTCGGTGCTGCTCGTCGCATCGAACCTGGCGGTTGCGTTCGCACCCAACCTGACGACGCTGCTGATCGGCCGCGTCGTGCTCGGCATCGCGCTCGGCGGCTTCTGGACGATGGCGACGGCCACCGCGATGCGGCTCGTGCCGACGGCGATGGTGCCGCGTGCGCTGTCGATCATCTTCAGCGGGGTGGCGGTCGCGACGATCGCGTCCGCGCCGATGGGCAGCTACTTCGGTCACCTGATCGGCTGGCGCAACGTGTTCCTGATCGCGGCCGTGCTCGGCGGCGTTGCGTTCGTGTCGCAGGTCGTCACGCTGCCGTCGATGCCGCCGAGCGGCACGACACGGCTGCGCACGCTGATCGACGTGCTGCGCCGGCCGACCGTCGGCCTCGGGATGTTCGCGACGATCCTCGTGTTCACCGGGCATTTCGCGTTCTTCACGTACCTGCGGCCGTTCCTCGAACAGGTTGCGGGCGTCGGCGTGAACGGGCTGTCGGCGATCCTGCTCGGCTACGGCATCGCGAACTTCGTCGGTACGTCGCTCGCCGGCCGCGTGCTCGAACACCGGTTGCGGCCGATGCTGATCGGGATGCCCGCGCTGATGGTCGTGCTCGGCGTCGCGCTCGTCGCGCTCGGCCGCGCGCCGATGATCGACGCGGTGCTCGTCGCGTTGTGGGGGATGGCGTTCGGCGGCGTGCCCGTCGCCTGGTCGACGTGGGTCACGCGCACCGTGCCCGACGAAGCCGAGAGTGCGGGCGGGCTGATCGTCGCGGCGATCCAGCTGGCGATCGCGACGGGCGCGGCAGCCGGCGGCGTCGTATTCGACGCGAACGGCGCGGCCGGCGTGTTCGTGGCCGCCGCCGTCGTGCTGGCCGTCGCGGTTGCGACGATCGTGACCGGCGTGCCGAAGCGGGTCGGCGTGGTGCCCGCGCTGGCGGAATGACCGGCGCCGGCGGGCCGCCCGGCCCGCCGCTCAGCGCACCGGCGCGTGCGTGTCGAGCAGTTGCCGGTGGCGCGCCTCGGTCGCTTCGTCGGCGGGGAACATGCACTCCATACGCAGTTCCTGCGCGGCGGCGCTTTGCGGCGTCCCCACCGTCGTGACCAGCGAGAAGTAACGCAGCACGACGCCTTCGTGCACGAAGCCGATCGGGATGACCGGCAGCCCGGGCGCTGCGGCCGGCGCCGGCGGCGTTTTCCAGTCGCGCGGGGCGTCGGGAAAGGCGAGCAGGTCGTCGAGCAGCCGCCGCGTGTCGTCATCGATCACGCGCCCCACCGATTCGCGATGCACGCGCTGCAGCAGGCTGCGCGACACCGTCTCCCAGTCGGCCACGAACGGCCGCATGCCGTGCGGATCGAACATCAGGCGCAGCAGGTTGCGCGGGCCGTCGCGCGCGGCCAGCTCGATGAAGCAGCCGAAAAAGCGCGGTGCCGCGTCGTTGGTCATCAGCACGTTCCAGTGGCGGTCCATCACGATCGCCGGAAACGGATCGTGCTGGCGCACGACCCGTTCGAGCGCGCGGATCACGCCGTTCATCTCCTGCGCGTCCCACGGCGCTTCCGAATACACCGGCGCATAGCCGGCCGCGAGCAGCAGCGCGTTGCGCTCGCGCAGCGGCACGTCCAGGGTCTGCGCGAGCGTCAGCAGCGTGTCGCGGCCCGGCACGCTGCGCCCGCTTTCGATGAAGCTGATCTGGCGCTGCGAGATGCCCGCGTCGAGCGACAGAGCGAGCTGGCTCACGCCGCGCACGTCGCGCCAGTAGCGCAGCAGCTGGCCCAGTTCGCGCGGCGGCGCGTGCGGCTCGCGGCGGCTGGCGTTCATCGTGCCTCCCAGGGCGTTCCGTAAGCGACGCGATCGACTATATCGGACTCACGCGGCGTTCGCATGCCACGCGAACGCGTCGAACGGCGCTTCGATCGTGGGCCGCGTCACGCTGCCGACGTAGTTCGTGATCGTCGATGCGGCGACCACCGCGATCACTTCCAGCAACTGTTCGTCGCTGAAGCTCGCGTCGAGGAACGCCTGCCGGTCGGCATCGGCCAGGCGGCCGCGGGTGTCGATCAGCTTGCGCGCCGTGGCCGACAGCGCGGCCAGTTTCGCGTCGCCCGGCAGGTCGCCGCGGCGGATCGCGTCGACGTCGGCGCGGGTCACGCCCTGTTTCAGCGCAAGCGCGGTATGGAACGCGACCGGCCATTCGCTCGCGTTCGCGACCGCGTTGGTGAGCAGGAGCGTCTGGATCTGCGGCTCGGTGAGGCTGCTGGCGTGCACGCGCTCGAACAGGCCGATGAAGCCGTTGATCAGCACCGGCGACGCGGCCATGGCCGCCGCGATGTTCGGGACGATGCCGAAGGTTTGCTGGAGCTGCCGGAGGACGGGCTTGGATGCGGCCGGTGCCGAGTCGATGGTGTGAAGCGGATAGGCGGACATGATGTCTCCGGGGGGGAGCGCCGCCGGAATGGCGGCGCGACACCCGAAGCGTAGGAGCGGCCGTGTCGCGCGCCAATTACATGCGATGTCATCGTTCGATGCGCGCGAGGCCGTGCGCTCCGCGAAGCGGCTAGCCGCCTTGCCTGACCATCTCCGCCAGCGTCTTCATCGCCTGCAGGTACGGATACGGCCCGTGGCTGATGCGGGCCACGCCGTATTCCGCGAATTCGGCGAGCGTCGGCGTCTCCGTGACGCGCATCACGTTCACCGGTAGCGGCGAGGCGGCCGTCAGCGCGCGGATGAGCGCCGGCGAGCGCAGGCCCGGTACGAACAGGCCATCGGCGCCGGCCGCGGCATACGCGCGTGCGCGGGCCAGCGTGGCGTCGAGCAGGCGTTCGTCGTGCGAGTCGGCCGGCGCCTTGAAGAACACGTCGGTACGCGCGTTGATGAAGTAGTCGGCGCCCGCGCGATCCGCAGCCTGCCGTGCGGCCGCGAGACGGGCCGCCGCGGCATCGACGTCACGCAATTCGCCCGTCGCCGGGAAGCTGTCCTCGAGGTTGCAGCCGATCGCACCGGCTTGGATGCTGAGCGCGATCGTCTCGGCCACATCCTCCGGCCGCTCGCCGTACCCGCTTTCGAGATCGACGGTGACGGGCAGGTCGGTCGCGCGCGTGATCCGCTCGAGCACTTCCATCATCAGCGCGCGCGGCATCTGCTCGCCGTCGACGAAACCGTTGGCCGCCGCAACCGACCAGCTGCCGGTTGCCAGCGCGACGGCACCCGCGTCGGCCGCCATGCGCGCGCTGCCGGCGTCCCACACGTTGAACAGCGCCAGCGGCTGGCCTGCGCGGTGAAGCGAACGGAAATACGCGCCCTTCTCATTGCTGCTCATGCTTGTGTCTCCTTGTGGAAAACGGGGTCGGTCGTCGTGCCGAACGATACTGCCACCGTATCGAGCGCCGCGAGAAAATCGCGCGCGTCGAACAGCTCGCCGAGACTGCGCACGCCGCCCGACACCGCGGTATTGCCCGCGATCAGGCGCACGGCTGCCTCGACGATGATCGGTGCGCTGACCGCGTAGATGTCCTGCCCGGACGCCGTCGCGCGGTGCGTCGTGCCGCCCTGCACGACGATCGCGTCCATCGCGAACCGCTGCGCCGAGCGTCCCAGCGCGTCGGCCGGCTCGGGCGGCGGCGTGGCGGCATCGCGCACGTCGCGCAGCGCAAGGGTCGCGAGCCACGATTCGATCGTATCGATACGCAGGTGACGCGATAGTGTCATCACTTCGGAAAACGGCAGCAATGTCACGTCGACGCGGCCGATCGGCGGCGGGAACGGCCATGCGCGTTCGAGTGCGGTCGACGGCACCTGCGTCGGCTTGCCGTCCTTCAGCACGAGACGCACCGCGCGATTGCGTTCGCCCGTCACGCGCGTGCCGCGCGTCGGGTGCCAGCGGTCGAGCCCGGTCGCGATATCGACGCGCTCGATCGGCTGGTGCTGGTCCACGACGGCCGTGACGAGCAGGTCGGCCAGGCCGCCGTAGAACGCCGCGGCCGGCACGATGGTCACGCCGGCGGCGCGCGCCCGCGCATCGCAGTGTTCGGTGAGCGCCAGCACCGACGGCTGCTCGGCCGTCAGGTCGAGATAGGGGAGGCCGGCCCGCAGCGCGGCATCGGCCAGCGGCAGCGCGGTATCGAGGTACGGCCCCGCGCAGTTGATCACCGCATCCGCGCCGCGCAATGCGGCGTCGAGCGCGGCCGGATCGTCGATCGCGGCGACGCGCACGAGCGTCGCGTCGCCGCCGTCTTCCGCGAGCCGCGCGGCATCGCGCCCGATGCGAATCGCGCGCAGGCCGCGCCGCGCCAGCTCGGCGACGACAAACCGCCCGGTGTGACCCGTGGCGCCATAGACTGCAACCGTCATTCGATCATCCATGATCAACTCCGATACAGAACGGTATGTTTTATAGTACAGACCTGTAGCGTCGTCAAGCCCGCGGTGCTATGATCGGATCACTGTTGCGGAAGTGGGTGGCCAGCCAGGCCGGGTCGGGATGAAAAAGGACACAGGCATACCAGGGAACGCGCCCGATACGCGCGAACGCATTCTCCAAACGGCCAGCGAGCTGTTCTACCGGGAGGGGACGCGCGCGGTCGGCGTGGACCTGATCGTCGCGCAGGCAGGTGTGGCGAAGACGAGCCTCTATCGTCACTTCGCGACGAAGGACGACCTGATCGAAGCGTTCTTGCTGCGTGAGGACGCCGATTTCTGGGCGCATTGGGATGCGGTGGCCGCGCAGTACCGGCGCACCCCGCGCGAGGAACTGGACGCGCAACTGCAATGGATCGGCGAACGCATTGCGCGCCCCGGCTATCGTGGCTGTCCGCAGATCAACATTGCCGCCGAATACGCGGACGGCAACCATCCGGCCCGCAAGGTGGCCGTCGCGCACAAGCAGGAGCTGCGGCGCCGGCTGACCGAGCTGGCGGGGGCGATCGGCGTCGACGAACCGGAAACTTTCGCATTGCGGCTCGCGACCGTCATCGACGGTGCGCTGAGCAGCGGGCAGGCGCTGCATGCGCACGGGCCCGTGGCCTTCCTGCAGGCATTCGCGCACCTGCTGTTGCCGAAGAAGGGCCGCAAGTAAGCGCTGCCGCCGCCGCGAACCGCGCGCCGGTTCAGTCGCGCGCCGGGTCGGCCGCCAGCGCGCGCAACTGGCCGCGCAACTGATCGACTTCCCCCGGTGCGAACGGCCGTTCGATCTCGGCATGCGTCTGCTGCCACAGCGGAAACGCTTCGGCCAGCAGGTGCTGGCCGGCCGGCGTCAGTTCGAGCAGGCGGCTGCGCCCGTCGTCCGGATCCTGGAGGATCGTGACCAGGCCGCGCCGCTCGAGCGGCTTGAGCGCGGCCGTGAGCGTGGTGCGGTCCATCGCGAGCAGCGACGCGACCGATTTCATCGGCGCCGGCTGCGGCCGGTTCAGCGACATCAGCAGCGAAAACTGGCCGTTGGTGAGATCCAGCGGGCGCAGCGCATCGTCGAAGATCCGCGCAAGATTGCGCGCCGCGCGCTGCATGTGCAGGCACAGGCAGCAATCGCGCACCATCAGCGTCGTTTCGAAAGGGAGCTTTTCTTTTCGTGCCATGTTGCAATTGTGTTGATATCAACCTATCGTGTCAAGGTCGAGGCGCGGCAGCCCGTCGCGTCCGTCACCGGAGGAGGCAGCATGAGTGCTCAACAGCAGTTGTATCTCGCGGTGTTTCTCGGAGGCAAGGAGAGTCCGGCCATGAAGGCCTGGATGGCGCTGCCGGAAGAGGCGCGGCGCACGCGCGAGCGTGACGGCATCGCCGCATGGCACGCATGGGTCGACCGGCATCGCGACGCGATCGTCGAGATGGGCGGGCCGCTCGGCAAGACGAAGACCATCGATGCGGCCGGCGTCAAGGACACGGCGAACGCGATGAGCGGCTTTACCGTCGTGCGGGCCGCGTCGCACGACGCGGCGGCCGCGCTGTTCGAAGGCCATCCGCATTTCACGCTGTTCCCGGGCGTGGCGATCGACGTGATGCCGGTGCTGGCGATTCCCGGCGCGTGAACGACGCGCGAGGCCAGGCGCCGCGTATCGGCGATGCGCGGTGGCCGGCATGCGGACGTTTTCCCGACATTCTGGATGGAGACTGGCGATGAAGCTTTACGGATTTGCCGGCACCCGCTCGCAACGCGCGCTGTGGGGGCTGAAGGAACTGGATGCCGATTTCGAGTTCATCTCGGTGAACCTGCTTCAGGGCGAGCACAAGCGGCCCGAATTCCTGCGCCTCAATCCGGCCGGCAAGGTGCCCGTGCTGGTGGACGGCGACCTCGTGATTCCCGAATCGGCCGCGATCGTGCTGTATCTCGCGGACAAGTACCCGGAGAAGGCGCTGCTGCCGGCCGATCCGGCGCGGCGGGCCGAGGCCTACCGGTGGGTCATGTTCGCGGTGACGGAGCTCGAGCAGCCGCTGTGGCGGATCACGCGGCATTCGTTCATCTATCCGCCGGAGAAGCGCTCGCCGGCCGACATCGAACTGGCGCGCGAGGATTTCAAGACGATGGCCGAGATTCTCGACAAGCATCTCGAAGGGCGCGAGTTCATCGTCGGCGATACGTTGACGGTCGCCGATTGCGTGACGGCTTACCTGATCGACTGGGCGGGCGAGTGCAACCTGATCGAATCGTTTCCGAATTTGCGGGCGTATCTCGAACGGCTGTATGCGCGGCCGAAAGCGCCGCAGCGGATCGCGGACGCGCGCAAGGCGGCGTGACGCGCGGTGGTCGGTCATGCCAAACGGCGTGATCGACCACGAACATTGTTTCAGACCGTTGCCGTTCGCTGGACGCGAACGCGGCCATCCGTTATCCCTTGAGCTTCCGAGAAAAAAGACGGTTGCTGAGGGGAAATCATGGCCCAGGAACGAGGAGTGCAAGGTGCGTTCGCGCAGTGGATCACCGGTCGTCAGTCGTATTTCCTGGAGGTGCCGGGCGCGCCTCGGGCACGGGACTTGTCGATCATGTCGTTCGTGCTCGACGAGCAATTCGGCGAGCCCTACAGAATCGAGCTGACGCTGACGAGCCCGGATTCGCTCGCGCGCACCGACTATCTCAATCGCCCCGCAACCTTCACGATCGAGCCGGCGGGAATCGGCGGCGGCGCCGATGGCGTCCGTACCTTCGCGGGCTGTATCACGGCATTCGGACAGGTACGCAAGACGCGCGATTTCGTGTCGTATCGCATCGTCGTCGAACCGTTCGTCGCGCGCCTGCGTTTGACCGAGGCGTCGCGCATCTATCAGCAGCAGTCCGTGCCGGAGATCGTCGAGTCGATCCTGCGGCGGCACGAATTCCGCTCCCACCAGTTTTCGTTCAAGCTGCGGCGCGCCTATCCGCGTCTCGCATTCCGCATGCAATACCGGATGTCCGACTGGGACTACGTCCGCCTGCTGATGGAGCAGGCGGGCCTGTTCTGCTTCTTCCGTGCGGGACAGCATGGCGACGAACTGCATTTCGGCGACGACATCGATGCCTATATGTATCGTCCGGATGTCGTCATTCCGTACCGAGAGGCGAGCGGTCTCGAAACGGGCCACGAGGCGGTGCTGTCGCTCGAGTCGCTGAGCGAAACCATTCCGCAGTCGGTCAAGGTCGCCGATTACAACCCCGAAAAAGCCTACGACCGCTTCAACGCCGAAGCGAATATCGCTCGCGATGATTCGACCACGTGGGGGCGGCGTTATGTGTTCGGCACACACCATCTGGACGGCGACGAAGCCCGATACGAAGCGCAGTTGCGTCACGAGGCCGCGGTTGCCTGGCAGGTCGTATATTCCGGGAGGAGTTCGGTGGTGGATTTCGCGCCGGGGCTCGTCGCGAAGCTCGACGAGAGGCCGGCCGATGCGCCGCACGGGATCGTCATCGTTTCCGTGCGTCACGCAGGCGGGCGTGATGCGTCGTACATCAACACGTTCAAGGCGATTCCGTGCGGCCGGCCGTTCCGCCTGAAGTGCGACGAGCGACGGTGGCCGACGATTGCGGGCACGTTGTCGGCGCGCGTCACGACGCCCGATGCATCGCCGTATGCGCATTTGACGAACGACGGTCGCTACACCGTCCGTTTCGATTTCGACTTCGACGAATGGCCGGTTGGCGGCGAAAGCGTGCCGTTGCGGCTCGCCAAGCCGTTCGCGGGCGGCAACCAGACCGGGTTCCACTTTCCGCTGCTGGCTGATACCGAGGTGGCCATTGCATTTGCCGGCGGGAATCCTAACCGTCCGTATATCGCGCATGCGCATCACGACAGTCAGGCGGTCGACCTGGTGACGAGCCGGGACGGCTTCAATACACGCAATGTGATTCGCACGCGAGCGAACAACAAGCTTCGTTTCGAGGACCGGACGGGACGAGAAGGCATCAAGCTGTCGACCGATTATGGCGGCAAGACACAGGTCAATCTCGGGCATCTCGTCGACAACCGGAAGGAGACGCGTGGCGAAGGGTTCGAGGTCCGAACCGACGAACGTGGTGTCGTGCGTGCCGGCAAGGGGCTGTTCCTGACGGCCGACGCCCAGTCGAATGCGCGCGGAAAGGCCTTCGACATGACGGTGGCCCGCCAGCAACTCGACGCGGCCCGGTCACGCATGCGCAGTCTGGCCGACGCGGTCGAGAAGGCCCGGGCGACGGTGGCCGCATGCGACGCGCAGCAGGCATTGCTCGAATCGCGGATCAAGGATCTCGAAGCGGCCGTGCTGCTCGCATCCGCGCCGCACGGCGTCGCGATCACCAGTGGCGAGCATCTGCAACTGGCGGCCGGCGGACATCTTTTCACGACAACCGGCGGCAATGCGGATGCAGCGATCGGCGGCAACTACACGGTCGCTGCCGGAAACGCGGTGTCGATGTATGCGAACGCGCAGGGAATGAAGCTGTACGCGGGCGCGGGCAAGGTCGACGTGCAGGCGCAAACGGATGCGCTCGAACTCACGGCGCTGAAGGGTGTGACGATCGCGAGCACGTCGGACGCCGTGACGCTGAATGCACAGAAGGCGCTGACGCTGATGTGCGGCGGAGCCTATATCCGGCTCGCGGGCGGGCGGGTGGAGATCGGCAGCGCGAGCGAAATCCAGGTGAAGGGGCCGCTGAGCATCGAGCCGGCCGCGACGCGACGACAGGCGCTGCCGCTGATGCCCGAACAGGAGCAAACCGGCATGCAGCTTTGGCATGCGTATCCGAATGGCGAGCCGGTCAGGAATGCACCGTATCGCGTGACGTTTCCGGACGGGTCGTGGCGAGAGGGGCTGCTGGATGCCAATGGCCGGGGCACGGTGGCGAATGCGCCGCGCGGCGGCGGCTCGGTCGAGTATCGCGAGGAAGACCACGATCTTCAGGATGCTGCGCGCAAGTGGGGCGACCCGAACGGGATGCCGGCATTTCCGGCTGCGAGTGGCGATGCGGGTCAGGCCGTGCCCAGTCTCGTCGGCGCGGCGATGGCGGCGGCAATACCGGGAGCCGGAACAGTCTTGCAGGCGCTGCAGTCCGCGGTTTCCGTTCAGTCGGCGGCATTGGGCGTCGCGGCAAGTGGCGCGCCAGGCGATGCCGCCGCGCTCGCTCGATCCGCACTCGACAGCGTTGCCCAGCCGGTTGCGAATGCCACCGCCAATCGCGCCACGGCAGCGATACCGGATGTTGCGCCGGGCCTCGTCAAAACCACCGTGTCGCGCTGATTCGCGCGTCGCGTCCGCTTCCCGTTCGAAACAGATAACAACTTATGGCCGGAACTACAGCCCCCTCCACGCCTCAGCGCCCGATCCCGCAGGCGATCCGGCAGAACGCCGAAGCCCGGCGTGTCATCGTCAGTCCGGTTCCCGCGCCGGGAACATCGCCGAAGCTGGTCGCCGCCGGCACCGAGTCGGTCAAGAACCCCGGCCTCGAGATCTTCGTGCAGTGCCTCTACATGGTGCCGTTCGTCGGCAACGCGATGTCGCTGTACGACGTCGGCATCGACATTTACCGCATTTGCAGCGAGCCGGGCGGCACGAAGAAGGTGCTCAATTGGGGGATCCTCGCGATCGACGCGATCGGGGTCGTGCCGGCCGCGGGCAACGCCACGCGGCCGGCACGCGCGGTCGTCAAGGAAGTGCTGCTCGCGTTCGCGAAGGGCGCCGGCGCGGCGGTGCTGGTCGATCTGTTCTGGGCGACGGCCGGCGGCGACGTGCTCGCGTTCATGGCGGAGCTCGATACGCATCTACGGAAGTGGAAAGCCAGCATCGTTCAAGGCGTGCGCGACGCATCGCGCACGGTGCGCCGCTTCGTGCTCAATCCCGTGTCGACTGCCGAACAGATGGGGCGGATCAGGAAGAACACGGGCTTCCTGTCGTGGGTGCCGTCGTCGGAGGAGATCGCGCTGATCGGCATCGACCAGTTGCTCAAGGTGTCGGGGCAGCGCGATGCGATCGTCGCGTGGCTGGACGCGTTCGATCGCGATACGGAACCGATGCTCGACCGGGCATTCGGCAACGTGGAGGAAGCCGGCAGCCTGCTGTTCATGGCCGCGCAGATCACCGCGGAGATCAAGGCTCGCAAGGCGCGCAGGATTCCGTCGCATGTGGCGCAGGCCGTGCCGGGCACGATGCGCGAGCCGCACCGGAAGCCGGGCGAGCACCGCGATTCGACGCAGAAAGGAGCGGAGCCGAGCACACTGCCGGCAAAGGACGGCTGCGGGTGCCCGAAGACGGGCAGCAGCAAGCCGGTCAACTACGCGATGGGCGACGAGAACCTCGAGCAGACGGACTTCGTGCTCGACGGTATCGTGCCGATCGTGTGGACCCGACGCTACCGGTCGAGCCTCGCCGCCTACGATGCGAGCCCACTCGGCGCGCGCTGGAGTAGCGCGTATCACCTGTCGCTGGAAGAGCGTGACGGTGCGTTGACGTTCTTCGACCCCGACAACCGAGCGGTGCCGCTGCCGCCGGTGGCGGTCGGCGAATCGGTCGAGGTGCCGACCGAACAGTTCACCGTGAAGCGTCCGGACGGACGACATGTACTGCTGACGTACCCCGATGGCTCGCATGAACGTTATGAGTTGCACGGTCCGGTGACGCATGCTCGCTATCGCCTCATCGCCCGCACGAACCGCGATGGCCTCGGCCTGACCGTCACCTACAACGCGGCCGGCGAACTCGCCGCAATCAGCGACGGCGCGGCAAATGCGATCCGTATCGATTACGTCGACGGCCGCGTCTCGGCGATCTACCGCGCGGGCGTGCCGGGTCTTGCCAACGAGGCCCTGGCGCACTACACGTACAGCGCCGAAGGCGACCTGAGCGGCCACATCGACATGCTCGGCTTCCGGCGCACGTATGCGTACGAGCAGCACCTGCTCACGCGCTATACGGATTTCAACGGCCACCCCGCGAACCTGACATGGGACTGGCCGGGGCGGCGCGAGGGCGTGCCGGCGCCGGCCGACGCTCGATGCGTCCGCACGTGGCACGGCAACGAAGGCCAGCATGTCCAGGACGACACGCACTTCGAGTATCACCGCGACCACTGGTACACCAAGGTCACCGATGCGGATGGCCACGCCACGATCCATCGTTACGACTTCCACAACCGGATCGTGCTGGTCGAACACGCGGACGGCTCGACCGAAACTTACGAATGGGACGAACACAATCGTCTGGTCGGCACGAAGAACGCACTGGGCCATACGCAGCGATTCGCCTACGACGAACAGGGGCGGCTGACGGCCGAAACCGATGCGCTCGGCAATACCACGCGTACCGACTATGACGAGAACGGGTTGCCGATCAAGGTGACTACCCCGGACGGGCGCGTCACGCAAACGGCCTATGACGAACTGGGTCGACCGATCTCGGTGACGGACGCCTCAGGCCGCACCACCCGCTACGCATGGGGCGTCCGGGGCGAGTTGCTGTCGCTGACCGACCCGAAGGGCGGCGTGAAGCGCTTCCGTTACGACCACGGCGGGCGGCTGGCCGAGGCGACCGACTGTTCCGGTCACACGACGCATTATGGCTATGACGAACGCGGCCACCCGTCGCGGGTCACCGATGCCGCCGGTCACGTGACGCTGTACCGTTGCGATGCGCGCGGGCAGATCGTCGGCGTCACGCATCCGGACGGCTCCGAGGAGCGCTTCACGTGGGACGGCGAAGGCAACCTGCGCACGTACCGCGACGGCGCGGGCCAGGTCACCGAATACACGTTCAACGCGCGCGGACAGCCGACCTGGCGCAAGGATGCCGCGGGCCGGGAACTGGCATACGGATACGACCGGCAATGGCGGCTGGAGACGCTGACCAACGAGAACGGCGACCGGACGCGGTTCGGCTACGACCGGCTGGGGCGCCTCGTCGAACAGACGGATTTCGACGACAGTACGACCCGTTACGTGTGGGATGACGCGGGGCAACTGAGCGGCTCGCAGGTGGGTGACATCGAGACGACCTACGCACGTGACCCGCTCGGTCGATTGACGTGTCGGGAGACGAAGGGCGCGGGCGGTCGCGGCCACGTGACCGAGCGCTTTTATTACGACGCCCGCGGCCGCCTGACGACCGCACAGGGTCACGGCAGCCGCGTGTACCTGCACTACGACGATGCCGACAACCTGATCGCCGAAGAACAGACGATTTACCCGGGTACCGACGGCACCTATACGGCGGTGACCCGGCACGAATACGACGCACTCGGCAACCGGATCCGCACGCAACTGCCGAACACGCGCACGATCGACTGGCTGCGCTACGGCTCTGGCCACCTGCACGGGGTGCTGCTGGATGGCCAGCCGCTGGTGGATGTCGAGCGCGATGCGCTGCATCGCGAAACGATTCGCCGATACCGCAGCTTCGAGCAGACGCGCGAATACGATCCGGTCGGGCGGCTGAAGCGGATGATCGTGCGCCGCGAGACCTACGCGCGGCCGGCCGACTGGATCGCCAGCCGGCAACTGAGCTACGACGCCGTGGGCCAACTGACGCGCATCGAGGATCGCACGCGCGGCGTCACGGACTACACGTACGACCCGACCGGGCGCTTGCTGAAGGCGACCACGCCGGACCTGAAGGAAGTGTTTGCGTTCGACCCGGCGGGCAACCCGGTGGATCCGGAGAAGATCCCGCCGCGCCCGAGCGACGAAACGATCGAGTCGGTGACGGCGCGGATGCGGCGTCATATTGCGCAGGATCAGGCGTGGCAGGACGCGCACCCGGGCGAACGGATGTCGCCGGAGCAGGTCGCGCGGCGCCTGCAGATGGCCGACGAGTTCAACGCACTGACCAATTGGGAAAAGTCGCTGCCGAAGTGCATCGGCAATGTGCTGAAGGAGCTGAATCGCACACGCTATGAACACGACGCGCACGGCAATCTGGTGCGGAAGACGGAGCCGGGCGGGGTGACGTGGCTGTACGACTACGACGCGGCGCACCGGCTCAGACGGGCCGATCGCTACGCGAAGCCGCCGGTGGAGAACGAGATCGGGCGGGGCGAGTACGAAGCGGGCGGCTGGGCCTCCGAGCCGGGTACGGTGCGGCCGGACTTGCGCGTGAGCTTCGCCTATGACGCGTTCGGCCGTCGCAGGTTGAAGGACGTGGGGAGAAAGGACGGCAGCATCGATCGGACGGTGTTCACGTGGGACGGCGATGTGCTGCTGATGGAGGAGCGGTTCCATATCCCGCCGCTGCAGCCGGGCGAGCGCGAGCGGGCGACGCATCGTCCGACGCAGGTGGTGCGGGAGGATCCGGACGATGCGTGCTCGGTGCCGGTGGCGCAGCGGATGCATACGTTCGGCGAGCGGTACCAGTGGCAGGGTGCGTCGCTGTATATGCACGAACCGGGCACGTTCGTGCCGCTGGCGCGGCTGGACGAGACGCTGGTGGAGGCGGCGTTTATTGCGACAGGCACGGACGGGCGGTTCGTGCAGGTGCCGGCGAAGACGCGGCATGCGACGCTGTTCTACCAGAACGATCATCTCGGGACGCCGCAGGAACTGCTGGACGAGTCGGGGAAGGTGGTGTGGCTGGGGCGGTATCGGGCGTGGGGCGGCGAGAAGACGGTGTGGCGGGAGGTGCCGGAGCGGAACGAGGCGACGAACCCGATCCGGTTTCAAGGGCAGTATCACGATGACGAGACGGGGCTGCACTACAACCGGTATCGGTACTATGATCCGGGCAGCGGACGGTTCGTATCTAAAGACCCGATTGGGCTCGCTGGCGGGATCAACGTCTATCAGTACGCGGCCAATCCGGTTGAGTGGGTTGATTCTTTGGGCCTGGCAAAAATGCCTGGCGGAGTAGGTAGAAAGCCAGCATCAAGCAAGCCGAATCAGAACGCGAAATGTCCCTGCAGGAAAGAGTGGGAAGTCAATCGGGTTGATCGAATTTGCGAAGGGAGGCTGAACGGGACAAGTGTCAAGTATTACCGCGACCCTGATACCGAGTTGTGGTGGTCTGCCGATACAGAGGGGCATGGCGGCTCAGCGTGGAAGGTGATGGCGCAGGTAGGTAACGATCTCGTCCATAAGCAAGATGCTGATATCTACGGCGATTACATGGGAAAGCACAAAGGCGAAACTGGCAAATCAATGTCAATGAAGAACATGAAATGCCGGGATGCCAAAGGGGGGTGACTGATGATCTATAGCGCCGATGAATTCAAGCGATATGCTGAAAGCGACAGCGAGGAAGAATTTGCAAAAATTCATGATTCGGCATCCGACGATGTATGGTTCGAGGTTCTATCAAAGTACCCCGAACTTTCTCGTCAAGTCGCTTTCAATAACACAATCTCAATGAACGTATTGGAACGCCTGTCGTTAAGTGAAGACAACGAAGTTCGTTGGGATGTGGCGACAAAACGAAGGATCAGTCGTCCTATTTTTGAGCGCTTGGCATGTGATTCCGATGCCAGTGTCAGGCATAGGATTGCCTGTAATGCAAAGGTGCCAGAAGATATATTGGCCCGCCTTGCTTCTGACGACGATGAGATAGTCGCAGAGGCGGCTAAAAAGAGGTTGAAGATTTGATAGTTGCTGCGTAAGGCTGTTGCACCGTTGCACCTGTTGCACGTGCAACCAGCTTGTACTCCGGTGGGACGGCTCACACGCGCGCAGTCGTCGTTGGGCGTCGAGACGTTTGCGTTCGATCCGGCCGGCAACCTGCTGAAGACCACCGAGCGGGACGACCGTGGCCTGGATGCGGTCAACCGGCAGCCGGCGCTGCTCGACAACCTGCTGAAGGACTACGCGGGCACGCATTACGCGTACGATGAGCGGGGCAACCTATGCGAACGCACCACCCATAGCACGAAGACGGTGTTCGGCTGGGACAGCTTCAACCGGATGGTGTCGGCGCGTACTCAGGAGATGGACGCGCGGTACGTGTACGACGCGCTGGGGCGGCGGATCGCGAAGGTGACCGAGCCACGGCTGCGTGCGCATCCGATGGCGGGCAGCAGCTATGCACAGATGGAGCGCCAGCGGCTGAAGCAGGCGCACGGCTATGGGCTGACGCTGTACGGGTGGGACGGCGACACGCTGGCGTACGAGACGGCGTGGGAACAGCGCATGACCACGCACTACGTGTACGAGCCGGGCAGCTTTACGCCGCTGCTGCAGGAGAGCGGGCCGATGGCGGGCGGAGACAAGGTGCCACCGCGGCTGACCTCGGTGGCGTACTATCATTGCGACCAGATCGGCACGCCGCAGGAGCTGAGCGACGGCACGGGCGCACTGGCGTGGAGCGCGCATTACCGGGCGTGGGGCGAGGCGAAGGAGGCGATCGGCGAGGCGGCGAGGAAGGCGGGGATTCGGAATCCGATCCGCTTCGCGGGCCAGTACTTCGATGCTGAGACGGGGCTGCACTATAACCGGCATCGGTACTATGATCCGGGCAGTGGACGGTTCGTCTCGAAAGACCCGATCGGCCTCGCCGGTGGCATCAACGTCTATCAATACGCGCCCAATCCGACGGGGTGGGTTGATCCGCTTGGGTTGACCGGTTTTGAACCTAAGGTTCTAACTAGCGGAACTGTCTTTAGAAATGCATCGGGGACCCCCGATAGCCTGACTCCGCGCTTAGGAAAAGACACGACCCGAGTCGATGGGAAAGAGCCGGGCTTGTCGGCAGCCACTTCGGAAGCGGGATTGGACAGCGGGAAATATGTCGAGCTGGACGTCGGCAAGCTTTGTTCGTGCGGGCTTCAAGCGACGCATGATAAGCCGAATGGTCACGTGACCATTCGGCCGATAAACGATCCGACCGATTCCAAATTAACAGACTGGGCGAAGTCCAGAGGAGGTGGCTCGACGCATTCTCTGACAGAAGGTATATTGGGAGCAGTCACCGGTCGGGGGGAAAAGTGATGGCGACTGATATCCAATCTTATTTGTCAGACTATGTGGCAAGGGTAAAATGTGCTATTGAAAAGAGGGTAAAAATTGAGTCTTCGAATTCAGGATTTTACCAGAACTCTCTCGGCGGCACGGCATACGTAAGCTTCTACCCAAAGGAGATCGATCTAACACTTGATCTAACAGGTTTGGGTGATAAATATAGGGTAACCGCCGATCTGACGGATCAAGAAGGAAAAGTGATTTCTGGAGATATCTTTAAATTAGACGGGAGTCCAGAGTATTTGTGTATGGAGCTTGACGCGTTATTCGCTGATTTGGTTAAGTTGGTTTCGGATTGCCTTTAAATTAATGAGATGGCCGCGTCAGCGGCCCCTCGTTCGTCTATAACCGGCACCGGTACTATGATCCGAGTAGCGGACGGTTCGTCTCGAAAGACCCGATCGGGCTCGCCGGCGGCATCAACGTCTATCAATATGCACCGAACAGCACCGAATGGATTGATCCTTTAGGTTTAGCAGGGAATCGTACGAACCGCCGTGCGGGCAATATCTTGCAAGATATCGATGCAAAGGGTGGAGGCCACGCCTATTCTCGCCATGGTGCAGGTACAACTCTGGTTCAGCAACCGCATCGGGCCATGATAGGGATTCCGCCCGATTGTCCGCGCCCTAAACGCCCTCGCCCCACGGATTCGACGCGGTTTACGAGCAATGTGGATCAGTTGGATGCCATCCAACGGGGGACGGTAAAAATGAACACGAGTGGAGAGAATTCAGTAACGTTCGATATGGGGAGAACTATTGGAGAAGGGTATCGCAAGGGAGGTGGCACAACATTGAGCGCATCAGAGGTTACCGTTGTTCGTCGAGATGGAAATATTGTCACGGCATTTCCAAAGTTGCCGAGTCTATGAAGAAGGTCATTAATTTTAGTTACATTTCGCCATTATATTATTATCTCTATGCTATGGGGGGTGATGATTTGGATAATTTTTATATAAATAGTAAACCTGATTTGGATCGACTTTACAAGGAAATGAGGTCAAGGTTTGCGAGGTTTTGGCCGGTGTCCCAATCTATGGTTTCTGATGCATTGGAGTACGTATTGGCATCGCATTCATGGGAGGCGAATTGGAGGGGGTTGCTGCCGCAAGAGATTCCTTTGGATGAGGTGGAAGATAAGGAGAGATTTGTGCGTGATCTGTTTTTTGTGTTGATTGGGAGGGAGCCAGACCCGGATTTCGATTTAAGTAATATCGAAGTGAGCAATTATGTTGGGCCGGATGGGATTGATACTAAGGTTTAGTGGTGGCGAAGTGATTTGCGAGTATATCTTCGTTGAACCGGGATGCTGCCGTTGATGTGCGGCCCCGTGCCTGCAGTTGCTAAGACGCGGCATGCGACGCTGTTCTACCAGAACGATCATCTTGGGACACCGCAGGAACTGCTGGACGAGTCGGGGAAAGTGGTGTGGCTGGGGAGGTGCCGGAGCGGAACGAGACGACGAACCCGATCCGGTTTCAGGGGCAGTATCACGATGACGAGACGGGGCTGCATTACAACCGTTACCGGTACTACGATCCGAATAGTGGGCGGTTCGTTAGCAAGGATCCGATTGGGTTGGCTGGATCAACGTCTATCAATATGCGCCTAATCCAGTGCGGCGGGTCGATCCGTTTGGTTTGACGAAATACTATTGAGGGGCGAAATTCGGGAATAAACCATCGTTTGAACCGCGGCCGGGCGAGTACAAGGTGCGGGATGGCAAGGTCCAGCCTACACATGGTGCGTCAGTGTGCGATAACCCAGAGAGTTGTTCATCCAGGGGGGTTGTTCCCCACGAGATTGAATCAGAATCCGTCCCGGGCAATTTGCAAATAATTCGGCGGGGTAAGGATTCCGCACACTTTGAAATAACGTCGGCAAATCCCATGGTCAAGGACGACTGCAAGGATGATCTAGAGAAAATCAAGGAAAGGTTAGGGATGTAAATGAGAGAAATTGAAATCAAGTACCCCAGTTGGTACGATGAGCTTGCTGAATTCGAACACGAAGAAAAAGGTTTTTTAGAGGGTGTTCTTGTCCTGTACGAGGGAGGCAATGTAAAGCTGAATTTTTACGATATGGCTAGATTCACTCAGGATGCAGCCGAAAGTATCCGTGATGACGGGTTCTTTTATATGTCTGGGGTCGTGATCGTCGATAGTGTTTCCAGGAGACATATCGAGGCAGCGGCACAAAGAATCGTCAAGGACGGGGTGGCGCCGTAAGTACCACTCGGTTCGATGGTCGTGCCCTTCGGTCTTGAGGAAATTTTGCAATGCTTCACCGGTAAAGGCTCACTACCGATTAGGCTGGGGCGTGATGTGGCTGCGATGAGGGGCGTGTTTTGTGCCGTGAGCGTTACTCTTCGTGATATGTGGTTGGGAGTACAGGTGTCGGCGAAGACGCGCCTTTCCGCCCGCATGCTGTCACGACAGCTTGTCGGCCCCCCCGAGCGCGCGACACAGCATCGACAGGTCGCGGAGGGTAAGGTGTGCAGACACGGCATGCTGCGTCTTGCGTTCCACTTCCGGCTGAGGTTCGCGCACTACCCACGCCGCCTGAAGCCCCGCATTCAATGCACCGACGATATCGAGGTGGTAGTCGTCCCCGACATGCAGCAATTCCGCCGGACGCACGTCGAGCACCTCCGCCGCCGCATGAAATATCCCGGGCTCCGGCTTCGCGACGCCGAACGCCTGCGCGCTGAGCGTCGCACGGAAGAATTCGCCGCCGCCGGTCAGCCGGAGATCCGCGTTGCCGTTGGTCACCGCGATCAACGGAAACCGCGCGCTCAACCACGCGAGCGCCGGCAACGCATCCTCATAGAATTCGACCCGGTTGCGCGCGGCATAGAAGGCTGCATACGCACGGTCGGTGAGCGCGACATCTTCGTTCGCCCGCTCCAGCGCCAGCCGGATCGAACCGATTCTCATCGCGCGGAAGTCGCCGGCGAGATCGGGGCACAATCGTTCGTATTCCTCACGCAAGTCGCTCAGCGCCTGCTGCGTGGGCAGCACGCTTTCGGTACCGGGCGCGTGCTCGATCAGCCACGTGCGAAGCTCCCCTTCGGCCCGTACGACGGAAGGCCCGAACGGCCACAGGGTGTCGTCCAGGTCGAACGAGAGGGCGGATACTTTGGCGAGACGCATGGCGGTTGAAAAAGGTCGTTTACCAAGGCCACGGAATGGAGCGTCCGGTGCCGTTTTCGAGGGCCTGTCGATACAGGAAGCGTGCGACGGTCAGGTCCTGAAGCGCAAGCCCGGTCATGTCGAAGACGGTGATCTCGTGCGGCGCGCGGTCGACCGTCGCGGTTCCGGCGAGGATGTCACCGATTTCAGTGCCTGGCAAATCCGGCGCCCACTGGCACTCGCCAATGCTGCGCGCCTGGTCCTGATCGTCCACGATGACGCGCGCGCGTTCCAGCACGCCTGCCGGCAGCTCACGCTTGCCGGCGGTATCGGCGCCCACGCAGGTCAGGTGGGTGCCCGGCTGAACCGCATCCGCATCGAACAGCGGGCCGCCGCCAGGCGTTGCCGTGATGACCACGTCGCTATCGGCCACCGCGTCGTTCCGGTCGCGCGCCACGCGGATCTCGCATCGTTCCCGGAAGGCGGATTCGAACACCGGGTCCGGCTCGCCGCTGCAGTTCACATACCGCACCGCGCAACGTTGCGGCAGCAGCCTGAGTGCGTAGTCGAGCTGCACGCGCGCCTGCACGCCGGTGCCGAACACGCAGATTCGCGTGCTGTCGCGACGTGCGAGCAGTTGCAGCCCGAGGCCGCCGGCGGCACCGGTTCGCGCGGTGGTGATCGCATTGCCGTCCATGATGCACAGCGGGCGGCCGGTGGCCGGGTCGAACAGCGCGACGGTGGCCTGATGCGGTTCGCCGCCGAGCGCCCGGTTGCCGGGCCAGAATCCGGCCGCCTTGAAACCGAGCAGATCCTGATTCGCGACATCGCCCGACTTGATGCCGAACACGCCGCCGGTGTGCAGTTTCTCGCGGACCACCGGGAACACGCGCCCGGCCCGTTGACTGTGCAGCACGAAGGCTTCGCGAACCGCCGCCGTCACTTGCGCGGCCTGGAGGGCGGGTTCGACCGTATCGCGGTCGAGGAGCAGGAGTCGGGCGTCTGTCGGCATGTTCAGGCAAGCGCTTTCGGCGCAAGGTGAATCGGGATCATGTAAATTTTGTCCAGATTTGGATAAATAGTCAATTAACCGGCGTGGCGGCGTGGACGCACGGTTTGGCTCACCACCCATAGAAGCGCGGCCACGTCAACGCGCCGCCGTCGTTGCCGATCGCCTGATACTCGGGATGTTGCGCACCGGTGGCGCACGCGTGATTCGGCAGAATGCGCAGGCGGGTGCCGATCGGAAACCGTTGCGCGATGCCGGCGTCGGGCGAGCCTGCGCACGACACGATCCCGTGCTCCTGGTTCGCGGCGCTCATCACGTAGTCGCCGAGCACGTCGCCGTGTTCGGTGCAGACCTGCCCGTAGCCGAAATCGCGCGCCTGGCGCTGCGTGCCGCGGTCTCGGCTCATCGCCATCCAGCCCGCGTCGACGATCGCCCAGCCTTTCTCTTCCTGGTGCCCGATGACGGTGGTCAGCACCGACAGCGCGATGTCGGACAGACCGCACACGCCGATGTTGTGCATCACGAGATCGAACATCACGTACACGCCGGCGCGCACCTCGGTCACGCCGTCGAGGTGTTTTGCCGCAAGGGCGGTGGGTGTCGAACCGATGCTCACGACCGGGCAGGGCAGCCCGGCGGCCCGGAGGCGCTCCGCTGCCCGCACGGTGCGGCTGCGTTCCTGCTCGGCGATCGCCGCCAGCGCTTCGGGCGTGTCGTACTCGTAGCTGGAGCCCGCGTGCGCGAGCACCCCGCCGAGCACCATCCCGCCGTCGACCAGCGCGCGGCCCACGTCGATCAGCAGGTCGGCGTCGGGTGCAATCCCCGAGCGGTGGCCGTCGACGTCGATCTCGATCCATACGTCGAAGCGCTCGTCATGCGCGCGCCCGAATTCGGCGATCGCGTGCGCGGCCGGCAGGCTGTCGGCGACCAGCTTCAGGTCGCAACCCTGCCGGCGCAGCGCGAGCGCCTGGCCCAGCTTCGCGGGCACCATGCCGACTGCGTAGACGATGTCGCGGATACCGTGCGCGAAAAACTGTTCGGCTTCCTTGAGCGTCGACACCGTGATGCCCTGCGCGCCGGCCGCGAGCTGGGCATCGACGACGTGCGCGCATTTGGTGGTCTTGACGTGTGGCCGGAACCTGACGCCGAGCGCGTCCAGATGCGCCTGCATGCGGCCGATGTTGCGACGCATGCGGCCGACGTCGATCAGGGCGGCCGGGGTGTTGAGGGTTTGAAGGTCCACGATGCGTTGCCTCTGAGGGTTGCCGATGCGAACACTGTAGAGGCGTCGACGGGCGTCGTGTTTAACGCACGGCTAATCCGGCATTAAATGCGGTTTAATCGACCGGATCGCGCGGGCCGGGGCGCGGCTCATGCGTCGCCGCGCCATGGCGGCGGGCTCAGGAACCGCGTCGCGGCTTCGAGAAATACCCGTTGCCGCGCGGAACGGCCGGTGCGCGATGGCAGCAGCGCCGTCACCGGCGCGGGCGGCAGCCGCCAGTCGGGCAGTAACCGCACGAGCTTGCCGTTCGCCAGCAGCGGCGCGACGTCCCACTCGGAGCGCTCGACGATCCCGAGCCCGGCGAGCGCCCATTCCGTGATGACGGTGCCGTCGTTGGACGACAGCGCGCCGCTGACGCGGATCACGGTAGACCGTCGCGGCTCGTCCTTGGCGTTGCCGCCTGGCGAGAAGCGCCATCGCGGGATGTCCTCGTCGTTTTCGCGCAGGCACAGGCAGTCGTAGCGGGCCAGGTCGGACGGATGGTTCAGTTGCTTGATGCGACGTGCATAGGCCGGGCTCGCGCACAGAAAGCGCTCGTTGGGCGCGAGCGGATACCCGATCCACGACGACGACTTGAGGCTGCCGACATGGACGACCACGTCGGCGCCAGACGCACTGGTCAACGGGCTCTCCGACAGGTGGAGCGATATTTCCAGCTTCGGATGCGCGCGTTGCACGTCGCGCACGATCCGCGCGACGTATTTTCTGCCGAAGCCGAGCGGGGCGACGACGCGCAGCGTGCCCTGGACGTCGCCGTGGTCGCCCGCAATGCTGACCGGCAGCGCCTCCACGCGTTCGAGAATGTCGACGGCTTCCTGGTACAGCCGCTGCCCTTCGTCGGTCAACGCGATCCCTTTCGGCTGCCGCACGGCGAGCCGTGCGTTCAATCGCGTTTCCATCCGTTGCAGGCGAATCGTGACCGCGGGCGGCGTGAGATCGAGCAGCCGTGCGGCCGAGGCCAGCGAGCGCGACGTGCCGATCGCGCGTACGAGTCGAAGGTCGTCGAGGTCGAGCATTTCATGTCTCTTAATGCTGGCGTTGCCGAGCATTAAACAGCACATCACGCCGCGAATCCATCGACGCGGCTGCGGATCGCGGCAAACGCGTGCGATGACACGACCGTATGCGGGCCCGTGTCGGGCCCGACAGGTCGGCCTTTGTCACGCGACGACAGCGCCGCGCATCGCGTCACTCCCGGCTGCACGCATTCCCGTCAAGCGTTCAGCCCGAAAATCAACGACCGGTGCGCACCGACTCCCGCCGCCACGCCCGACGCCGACGCGAACGTCGCATTGGTCATCAGGCTCGATGCGTCGCCGGCGGCAAACACGCCGGCGACGCTCGTCTGCTTCCACGCGTCGACGCGAATCGCGATGCCGAGCGGCCCTTCGTCGAATGCGCAACCGAGTTGCTGCGCGAGATCGCTTGCCATTACCGTGCGCGCGCCGACGAACAGCGCATCGATCGGCACGACCTGCCCGTCGGCGAGCCGCAATGCTTCGATACGCGGCGCATCGCCGACGATTGCCACGACCGGTGAGCGCTCGATACGCATGCCGCGCGCGGCGAGCAGCGCGGCCTCTTCGTCGTTCGCTTCGGCCCGGCCCTGCGTGAACCACGTCGTCGGGCCCCAGTCCGGAAGCAGGATCGCCTGATGCACGGACAGCGGATGCGTGGCGAGCACGCCGAGCCGCTGGCCGCTCACCTCGTACCCATGGCAATACGGGCAATGCAGCACGCTGACGCCCCAGCGCTCGGCGAGCCCCGGCAGGGCAGGCAGTTCGTCGCGGATGCCGGTCGCGAGGATCAACCGGTCGGCGCTCGCACGGCGGCCGTCGGCCAGCGTCACGTGGAAGCGGCCGTGCGCATCGCGCTCGGCGGTGCGCACGTCGCCTGCGATCCGCTGGACGGTCGGATACGCGGCGAGTTGCGCGGCGGCTTCGTCGACGATCTGCGCGGGCGGCTTGCCGTCCTGCCCGAAAAAGCCGTGCGCGTGCGTGGCAAAGCGGTTGCGCGGCCGGCCGGCGTCGACCACGAGCACGCGGCGGCGCGCCCGCGCAAGCTGCATCGCGGCCGACAGCCCCGCAAAGCTGCCGCCGATCACGATCACTTCATGATGGTCATGCATCCCCTGCTCCTTTCCTGAACCTGCGTGAATGACGGGCATGCCCCGATGGCGCCCAACTCATGGAACACGAGAAGTTGCATGATAGGGCGATGGTATCATTCACGCAACTTCAAAAGTTTCGAGAGAGGGGAGCCCCGCCCGTGAGAACCGACAGCCGCTTGTCGCGCATGCTGCATGCGCTGATCCACATGGACCAGGCCGACGGTCCGCTGACGTCGGAGGCGATCGCGACGATGCTGGCCACGAATCCGGTCGTCGTGCGGCGCCTGCTCGGCGGCTTGCGCGACTGCGGCTACGTGCAGTCGGAGAAAGGGCACGGCGGCGGCTGGGTGCTGAGCGTCGCGCTCGACGACATCACGCTGCTCGACGTCTATCGCGCGGTGGGCGAGCCGCCGCTGTTCTCCGATCTGGTAGCCGAGGACGAGCCCGAATGCCTGGTCGAACAGGCGGTCAACGCGCATCTGTCGGCGACGCTTAAGGATGCCGAAGCGTCGCTGCTGGCGCGCTTCGGGGAAGTCACGCTCGGCATGCTGTCGCGCGATTTCGAAGCGAAGGCCGCGCTGCGGGGCTACACGCGCTGACGCGCCGCAGCATCCCGATCGATCGCGCCTGACGAGCAATCCTGCACGATCCGGCGCGGGCAAAACCGTCGTGCCGCAATGTTCTGTCCCCCAACTTCTGCCCGGTTCGCCCGCCACAGGGCAAAATACGGGTTTTCCGCACCCGCGAGGGCGCGACCGAATCACGCGCCGGGCGGCGGCAGTGCGCAATCCGCACGCCGCCGCCGGGCGCCCAGGCAAGATTGCTCGCCGTGTCGCGAGCCCACAGGAGTCCAGACCCCATGCCCGAATCCAACCTGTCCTTCTTCGGCCGGCTGTCGCTTGCCGTCGGCACGTTCTTCTCCGTGCTCGGCAACCGCGAGTTCGCGGCCGGCGTGCTGCGCGTGCGCGATGGCGCCCCGGCGCCGGTCGCGCCGGCACCCGCTGCCGCAACGGCACCGGCGCCTGCCGCCGCGCCCGTGAAGGCGCCGGCGCCCGAGCTGCGCGAAGCGAGCCCGCAGGCCGCGCTGCAACTGCTCGGCCTGCTGCAGCGCGATGCGCGCTTCATCGACTTCGTCGAGGAAGACATCGCCGGCTACGCGGACGCCGATATCGGCGCGGCCGCGCGCCTCGTGCACGACGGCTGCCGCGCCGCGCTGCGCGAACACTTCACGATCGTGCCGGTGCGCGACGAAGCCGAAGGCAGCCGCGTGACGCTGCCGGTCGGCTTTGACGCAACGGCCGTGCGCGTGACGGGCAACGTGGTCGGTTCCGCGCCGTTCACGGGCACGGTCAGCCATCGCGGCTGGCGCGTGGCCGACGTGCGCCTGCCGAAGCTGACGGGCAGCCACGACGCGTCCGTGATCGCACCGGCGGAGGTGGAACTGTGAGCGATCCGCGCTATTCGATCGGTATCGATCTCGGTACGACCCACTGCGCGCTGTCGTACGTCGACAGCGCCGCGAGCGACGGCGAAACCATCACGCAGCAGGTGCTGCCGATTGCGCAGCTCACCGCGCCCGGCGCGCTGGAATCGCGCGACCTGCTGCCGTCGTTCCTCTACCTGCCGCATGAAAGCGAACTCACGCAGGGCGACCTGACGCTGCCGTGGACAGCCTCGCGCGGCTTCGCGGTCGGCGAGATGGCGCGCACGCGCGGCGCCGGCACGCCGATCCGCCTCGTGTCGAGCGCGAAGAGCTGGCTGTGCCACCCGGGCGTCGACCGCCGCGCGGCGATCCTGCCGAGCGATGCGCCGCCGGAGGTGTCGCGCGTGTCGCCGCTGGAAAGCTCGATCCGCTACCTGACACACCTGCGCGAAGCGTGGGACCACGCGCATCCCGACGCGCCGTTCGCCGACCAGGACGTGACGGTCACGATCCCCGCATCGTTCGACCCGGCCGCACGCGAACTGACGGCCGAGGCCGCACGCGCCGCCGGCTACTCGCGGATGACGCTGCTCGAGGAGCCGCAGGCCGCGCTCTACAGCTGGATCCAGAAGAGCCAGGGTGGCTGGCGCAAGCAGGTGCAGGTCGGCGACCTGATCCTGTGCGTCGACGTCGGCGGCGGCACGACCGACCTGTCGCTGATCGCGGTGGTCGAGCGCGAAGGCAATCTCGAGCTGCATCGCGTGGCGGTCGGCGAGCACATCCTGCTCGGCGGCGACAACATGGACCTCGCGCTTGCGCACGTGGTGGCGCGCAAGCTCGCGCAGCAGGGCACGCAGGCCGACCCGTGGCAACTGCGCGCGCTCACGTATGCGTGCCGTTCCGCGAAGGAAACGCTGCTGTCCGACCCGACGGCCGACGCAGTGCCGCTCGTCGTGCCGAGCCGCGGCTCGAAGCTGATCGGCGGGTCGATCCGCACGGAGCTCACGCGCGCGGAACTCACGCAGACGATCCTCGAAGGCTTCTTCCCGCAGGTGGACGCGGCTGCGCGCCCGGTGAGCCGCGCGCGCGTCGGCCTGACGCAGCTCGGCCTGCCGTATGCGCAGGACGCGGGCATCACGCGCCATCTCGCGGCGTTCCTCGGCCGCCAGGTTGCAGCACTCGACTCGCTCGAAGGCGTGCAGCGCACGCTGCCGCAGGGCGCGACGTTCCTGCATCCGACGGCCGTGCTGTTCAACGGCGGCGTGTTCAAGTCGACGCTGCTCACGCAGCGCGTGCTCGATACGCTCAACGGCTGGCTCGCCGCCGAAGGCGCGCCGCCCGCGCGCCTGCTCGAGGGCGCGGATCTCGATCTCGCGGTCGCGCGTGGCGCCGCGTACTACGGCTACGTGAAGCGCGGCCGTGGCGTGCGCATTCGCGGGGGCACGGCGCGCGCGTACTACGTCGCGATCGAATCGGCGATGCCCGCGGTGCCGGGGCTCGAACCGCCGGTGCAGGCGCTGTGCGTCGCGCCGTTCGGGATGGAGGAAGGCTCGGACGCGGCGCTGCCGCCGCAGGAGTTCGGCCTCGTCGTCGGCGAACCGGTGCAGTTCCGCTTCTTCGGTTCGTCGGTGCGCCGCCAGGACCAGGTCGGCACGCTGCTCGACTACTGGTCGCCGGAAGAGCTGCAGGAACTGGAAGAAATCCAGGCGACGCTGCCCGCCGAAGGGCGCACCGTCGGTGAGGTCGTGCCGGTGAAGCTGCATGCGCGCGTGACCGAAGCCGGCACGCTCGAGCTCGAGGCGATCCCGAGCGGCACGAACGAGCGCTGGAAGGTCGAGTTCGACGTGCGCGGCGCCGCCTGAGCGCGATGAAGCGTTATACGGTCGGGATCGACCTCGGCACGAGCAATACGGTCGTCGCATACGTCGAGGCCGGTTCTGACGCGATTCGCGTGTTCGACGTCGAGCAGCTGGTCGGTCCCGGCGCGGTGGCCGCGCAGCCGCTGCTGCCGTCGGTGCGCTATCACCCGGCGGCCGGCGAGCTCGCGGCGGACGCGTTGAAGTTGCCGTGGCAGGCGGCCGGCACACGCGACGCGGCCACCCGTTCGGGCGGCGGCCGTGACGGCGGGTCAGCCGGTCGTGACAGCGGCGCGGGTGACGCGCTGCCGGCCGTGATCGGCCGTTACGCGCGCACGCTCGGCGCGCAGGTGCCGGGCCGGCTCGTCACGAGCGCGAAGAGCTGGCTGTCGCACGCGTCGGTCGACCGGCTCGCGGCGATCCTGCCGTGGGGCGCGGCCGACGGCGTCGACAAGGTGTCGCCGGTCGATGCGAGCGCGAGCTATCTCGCGCACGTGCGCGACGCGTGGGACGCCCGTTTCCCCGATGCGCCGCTTGCGAAGCAGGACGTGATCCTGACGGTGCCCGCGTCGTTCGACGACGGCGCGCGCGCACTGACGGTCGAGGCCGCACGGCGCGCGAAGCTGCCCGCGCTGCGGCTGCTGGAAGAGCCGCAGGCCGCGTTCTACGACTGGCTGTACGGCCAGCGCGACACGCTGCGCGACACTTTCGCGGCCGCGCGGCGCGTGCTGATCTGCGACGTCGGCGGCGGCACGACCGACCTCACGCTCGTCGATGTCGCGCCGGGCGACGACGGCGAGCCGACGTTCACGCGCGTCGGCGTCGGCAACCACCTGATGCTCGGCGGCGACAACATGGATCTCGCGCTCGCGCGCCTGGTCGAGTCGCGGCTGACCGAGCCCGGCACGCGGCTGTCCGCCGCGAGCCTGTCGCAGCTCGTCGAGCGTTGCCGCGCCGCGAAGGAGCGGCTGCTCGGCGACGACGCACCCGAATCCGTCAACGTCACGCTGCTCGGCGCGGGCAGCAAGCTCGTCGGTGGCGCGCGTTCGGCCGAGCTGACGCGGCAGGAAGTCGAGCAGATCGTCGTCGAAGGGTTCTTCCCGCAGGTCGAGGCCGGCGAGTTGCCGCGCCGTGCGCGCGCCGCGATCGTCGAATTCGGGCTGCCGTATGCGAGCGATGCGGCCGTCACGCGGCACGTCGCCGCGTTCCTGAACCGTCATGCCGAAGGCCCGCTGCCCGACACGCTGCTGCTCAACGGTGGCGTGTTCCGCGCGGGCGCGCTCGCCGGCCGTCTCGCGCAGACGCTCGGCGCGTGGCGTGGCGCACCGCTCGACGTGCTGCACAACGCGCATCCGGATGTGGCGGTCGCGCGCGGCGCGGTGGCCTACGGGCTCGCGCGCGCCGGGCATGCGCCGCGCATCGGCGGCGGTTCCGCGCGCAGCTATTTCCTCGTGCTCGACGACGGTGCCGAAGGCGCCGCCGCGCGTGGCATTTGCCTGCTGCCGCGCGGCGCGGAGGAGGGGCACGAGATCCGGCTCGACGATCGCACGTTCGCGCTGCAACTCGGGCAGCCGGTGCGTTTCCACCTCGTGTCGACGGTGGCCGACACCGCGTACCGGCCCGGTGATCTCGTCGATCTCGACGGCGGCGATTTCGTGCGGCTGCCGCCGATCGCGACGGTCGTCGAGCGGCGGGCGGGCAGCGATGCGCGCGAAACGCCGGTGAAGCTCACCGCGTCGCTGACCGAGGTCGGCACGCTCGAAATGCATTGCATCGCGACCGACGATGCGTCGCGCCGCTGGCGGCTCGAATTCCAGTTGCGCGGCGACGCGCCCGCGCAGGGAGACGACGCTGCGCTCGCGCGGCATCCGCGTCTCGACCAGGCGATCGAATTGATCGAGCGCTCGTTCGGCAGCAAGGCCGCCGGCGTCACGCCGAAAGACACGCGCCGGCTGCGCGCGCAGCTCGAACAGGTGCTCGGCGCGCGCGAGGCGTGGGACGTTGCGCTCGCGCGCGAACTGTTCGACGCGCTGCTCGCGCGCGCGCGGCGGCGCCGGCGCTCGGCCGATCACGAACGGGCATGGCTGAACCTCGCCGGCTATTGCCTGCGTCCGGGGTTCGGGCATCCGCTCGATGCGTGGCGCATCGAGCAGCTGTGGCCGCTGTTCGACGACGGGATTCAGTATGTGACCGATGCCCAGGTGTGGTCCGAGTGGTGGACGTTGTGGCGGCGCGTGGCCGGTGGTCTCGACGACGATGCGCAGGCGCAGGTGCGCGACGCGATCGCGTTCCTCGAACCGACCGACGACAAGCGGCGCAAGCTGCCGTTCGATCCGGGCAAGGTCGGGCCGGCCGACATGACGCGGCTGTCCGCGTCGCTCGAGCGGCTGCCCGTCGCGCGCAAGGTCGAGCTGGCCGGGCGGCTGGTCGCGCAATTGCAGAAGCCGGCCGATCGTGCGCTGTGCGCGTGGGCGCTCGGGCGCATCGGCGCGCGCCGGCCGTTCTATGGCAGCGCGCACAGTGTCGTGCCGGCGGAAGTCGCCAAAGGCTGGCTCGATGCGCTGTTCGCGCTCGACTGGAAACAGGTCGAACCGGCCGCGTTCGCGGCTGCGCAGATCGCACGGATGACCGGCGACCGTGCGCGCGACCTGCCGGACGATACGCGCGACGCGGTGATCAAGCGCCTGTCGGCCGCGAATGCGTCGGCGGCGTGGATCGACATGGTGCGCGAGGCGATCGCGTTCGACGAAGCCGACACGGTGCGCGTGTTCGGCGAAACGCTGCCGGCGGGGTTGAAGCTGTTGGCGGGGTGAGCGGCGCGGCGGGCTCCGGTATCGTTCGGATGCCGGAGCATTCCGCTGCGTTGACGATGCGGGCCGACGCTCGCCGATTCAATCCCCTTCGAACGAAAAACGGCTGCCATTGCATCGCATCGGCAGCCGTTTTCGCTTGGCGAGCCTGCTGGTCACGCGTGCGGCGTCGTCTCGCGCGGCAATGCGGCCGATTCGACGGCGATCGTATCCGGCGCGCCTGCCCGCCGCGCGAGATGAATCCCCGCGAGCATGCAGCGCACCGATCCGCCGGCCAGTTCGATCGTCGGCACGTCGAGCGGCAGCAGCCGTGCGGAGCGCTCGATCGTCGCGCGCTGGCCAGGTGTGAGGCAATCGAACGCACGCCGCGACAGCGCAAGCACACGCCCGTTGCTTCCCGACAATTCCAGCGTATTGCCCGCGAAGTTCGCGATCTGCGACGCATCGAGCGCGATCACCGTGCGGCCCGTTTCGGTCAGCCGGTGCGCGATCTCGGCGCGACGCCGGCTGTCGGCGATCAGGTCGAGGCCGACCATCGCGAACTCGGTCGCGACGCTCATCATCACGTTCGTGTGATAGATCGGTCGCCCGTCGGCATCGGCCGTATCGAAGCAGACCGGTTCGAAATTGAAATGCGTGCAGAAGCGTTCGAGCGCGACCGGATCGGCACGGCGCGAACGCGCGGTGTACGCGATCCGCGCGACGTGGTCGAGCACCATCGCGCCGGTGCCTTCGAGGAACACGTCGTCGTATTCGAGGCCCGAGTAGTCGATCACGTCCTGCACGCGATACTCGGCCTTCAGCATCTCGACGATGTCCGCACGCCGTTCGCGGCGGCGGTTCGGGCTGTGCATCGGATACAGCGCGACGTGGCCGCCCGGATGCGTCGAGAACCAGTTGTTCGGGAACACGGAGTCGGGCGTGTCGCGCTCGCCGTGGTCGTCGAACACGTGCACGCGCACGCCTGCATCGGCGAGCGTCTGCGCGGCGGCCGTGACTTCGTCGCGTGCGGCGGCGGACACCGACGACGTGTCGGTCGAGCCGCCTTCGGCCGTGCGCTGGAACGCGTTGTCGGCCGCCGTCTGCGGGTTCGGCAGGAAACGGTGCGGCCGGATCATCACGACGGCGGCCGGCGCCTGGATCGATACGAGATTCATGGAAGGCGGGAGCGAAAGGCAACGGGCCGGGCGGCTTGGTACGCGCCGCCCGGGTGTGACGGTCAGCGCGCGAATGCGGCGACGGCTTCGGTCATGTACGCCGCGTGACCCTGCGCGATCGCGGCCGGGTCGTCGATCAGCGCGAACAGGTTCTTCGGGTCGACGGCGGGCGGAATCAATGCGATCTCGACGCCCGCGTTGTGCCGCTGCGCGAGCGCATACAGGTAGCGCAGCGCCGAGTAATCCTCGAGCGCGAAGCCGACCGAGTCGAACACCGTGACTTCGTCCGCGCGTTCGCGGCCGGTCGTCTCGCGTTGCAGCACACGCCACAGCTCGGTCACGGGGAAGTCGGCCGGCATCTGCTGGATCTCGCCCTCGATGCGCGACTGCGGCTCGAATTCGACGAACACGCGGCCCGCCTGCAGCACGCCCGCTTCGAGTTCGGTCTTGCCCGGGCAATCGCCGCCCACGGCGTTCAGGTGCATGCCGGGCTCGATCATGTCGGTGGTGACGATCGTCGCGTACGCCTTGTCGGCGGTGACGGTCGTCACGATGTCGGCGCCGCGCACGGCGTCGGCGGTCGACGCGGCGCGCACGACGCGCAGCGCCGGGTACGCGGCGAGGTTCTGCACGAGCTTGTCGGTCGCGCGCGGATCGACGTCGAACACGCGGATTTCGTCGATGCCGAGCAGCGTGTGGAATGCGATCGCCTGGAATTCGCTCTGCGCGCCGTTGCCGATCAGCGCCATCGTGCGCGCGTCGGGGCGGGCGAGCGCTTGCGCGGCGAGCACCGACGTGGCGGCCGTGCGCAGCGCGGTGGTCAGCGTGAGTTCGGCGAGCAGCAGTGGGTAGCCGGTATCGACTTCGGCGAGCGCGCCGAACGCCATCACCGTGTGCATCCCGCGCGCGGCGTTGACGGGGTGGCCGTTCACATACTTGAACGCGAACAGCGACGCGTTCGCGACGGGCATCAGTTCGATCACGCCGTCGCGCGAGTGGCACGCGACGCGCGGTGACTTGTCGAAGTCGGCCCACTGGAGGTAGTCGGCGCGCAGCGTGTCGACGAGCTCGCGGAGGAACGTCGTGACGCCGGTCCTGGCGATCAGTCGGGCGGTGGCGGGAACGTCGAGGAAGCGGGTCATATGTTTGTCTCCTGTCGACCCGAGTTGGCGCTTTAGCGCTTACTCGGGTCCCATGCCTTGTGCGGTCGACCCGAGTTGGCGCTTGAGCGCTTGCTCGGGTCCCATGCCTTGTGCGGTCGATCCGAGTTGGCGCTTTAGCGCTTGCTCGAGTCGCATGCCTTTTGCGGTCGACTCGAGTTGGCGCTTTAGCGTCCACTCGAGTCCCCTGCTTTAAATACTCGGTGCCGGTCCGGGTGCCCCTGGCGTTCCGGTCGACCGGGCGGTGCATCGGTGCGTGTCCAGGCCTCCTGGAAAGCGGCGGCGCGGCATGTCCTGCCGGTCGATAGCGTCATTATTTCCGCGAGTCGAGCCAACAAAAAGGCGGCAAAAGTGGCAGATTTATCGATAGACTAGTCAAAATGCTGGCCGAATTTGTCAATTTGATCAATTCCCACTGGTCGGAACGTGCCGCTCCCGGCACGCTGGCAGCCGGTTTGCGTTCATCAACAAGGAAGCGCCACACATGATCACGCTCGACGACGTCGACCGGCAGCTCATCGCGCTGCTGCGCGACAACGCGCGACTGCCCGTCGTCGCGCTGGCGAAGGAATTGCGCGTCGCGCGCGCGACCGTGCAGAACCGGCTGACGCGGCTGGAGAAGAACGGCGTGATCGTCGGCTATACGGTGCGGCTCAAGCCGGCGGCGGAACGGCACAGGATCCGCGCGCTGATGTCGATCGCCGTGCAGGGCAATCGCGGCGCGGAAGTGGTGAAGGTGCTGCGCGGGCATCCGAACGTCGCGTCGATCCATAGCACCAACGGGCGCTGGGATCTCGTCGCCGAACTGCATGCCGATTCGCTCGAGCACTTCGATCGGGTGCTCGGCGCGATCCGGCTGATCGACAGGATCGCGAATACCGAGACGAGTATTTTGCTGTCGACGCACAAGGCGTGACGCGGGTATCCCGGCGAGGCCGCGGCGGCGTACAAAAGGGTGTGCCGATGCGAAGTTCGCGGCCGGGCGTCGTTTCCGTTGCGATCGCAGCCATGGCATACACGGCGTTGACCCGGGGCCCCATTCCGTCGGAATACAAGCCGGTCAATTTCCGGAGAACGGGAATCGTTTCATCCGCCCGTGGCGTGGAATGCGCGGCGTACCGTTCGGCAACCGGGGTATTCAACCCTTCCGGTTTTCCATTTGGCTGGTTTCTCGGGAATTACACTAATCCGCGTCACAAAGTCAAAACTTGGGTCCGCTTTAACAGGTTCGGCATGCTAATCTGAATCGGCAATAAAAAAAGACGCGATAAATGACGGGGTCAATAAGATGACACAGGATGCCGGGAGGCGGGGAGAATGTGCGCAGGGTGCCCGGATGCCGCATGCCGCGGATGCGGAAGGGGCGTCGGAGCCAATCAATCTGGTCGAACTCGGCGCTCGCGTGTGTTCGGTGACCGCGCTGGGCATATTTGCGTATCTGGCATATCTGCCGTGGCGCCAGAATCCCGGCCGGATCACGTTGATCCTGCTGCTGGTTTCCGCGGCATTGACCGTTGGCTTGTCGGCATTCGCGAAATTGCCGAAGCGGCGCGACTGGCATCCGGTCGCGGTGTGCTTTTCCCTTGGCGGCTCGTTCTACTGCCTCGCCTATCAACTGGACGCCAGTACCCAACTGATTCCTGAATGGGCCGGCGGGGCTGTGCAGTTTTGCGGGATTGCGTGCCAGCTGTTCGCGAAACTGTCACTGGGGCGCTCGTTCGGTCTGCTGCCCGCCAATCGCGGGGTGGTTTCGGTCGGCGCGTACCGGTTCGTGCGTCACCCGATCTATGCCGCCTACTTGTTGTCCGAAATCGGTTTCGTGCTCGCCAACTACAGCGCACGAAACGTGTTCATGATCACCAGTTGGATGCTGCTGCAGATCGGGCGGATCGGTCTGGAGGAAAGCGTGTTGTCGGAAGATGCGGATTATCGCGCGTACAAGGAGAAGGTGCGGTACCGGCTGATTCCGGGCGTGTTTTGACGCGAAGGCCGGGCGCCCGCCATGCGCGTCGCCGATGCACACATGGGCGCGGGGTATCGCGCCGCGATCGGGTCGATCCCGTGTAAAGCTGCAGGTACCGCCACATCGTCAGGCGCTGGCCGCCGGCTCCGGAAACACCGGCTCGCCCAGCGTCAGCATCAACCGGTTCGCCCATGCGAAGATCGCGACCGCGTGCGACAGGTCGAGCATCTCCTCATGCGTCAACCCTACGGTTTCCAGCGCCGCAATATCGCTCGCGTCGACCGTATCGGGCCGCTCCGTCAGCGCGATCGCATAGCGGACGATCGCGCGTTCGCGCGCCGTCGTGCCGGCCGTCGCCGGATCGTCGAACACCTGCTCGATCGCGTCGGTGCGTTTCGCGAGCTGCGTGAAGCGCTGAGCATGCACGGACGCGCAGTACACGCAGCCGTTCACGCGCGACACGGCCGTGCTCGCCAGTTCGCGCTCCGCGCGCGACAGCCCGCCGGGGCCGTACATGATCGCGTTGAATACGCCGGAACGCTGCCGCAGGATCTCGGGAAGATGGACGAGCAGCAGGTAATAGTCGGACGTCTTCGCTTGCGGGTGGCTCGCTTCGAGCACGGCGAGCTGATCGGGCGTCGCGGCGTCGAGCGACACGGTGTCGAGCCAGGCACGCCAGCCGAGCGTGTCGGACGTGAAGCCGTGCGTGGCCGTCGTCATGCGGCCTCCTTGGTGACATGTGCCTGAAGCGCTCGCGCGGCAACGGCAACCCGCAACTGATACGCAACGAACGCCACGAGCTGCGACAGCGCGACGATCGCGGGCGTCGTGAGTCCGGCCGATTTCAGCGCGTCGAGGTCGGACGGGCGCGCATCGACGGGGGCGCGCGTCAGCAGGCGCGCATGCGCAAGGATCGCGCCGAGGCGGCGGGGCAATGCGTCGAATGCATCGGCGTCCGCACGTGCGATATCGTCGGGCGTGCCGCCTGCGTCGATCAGTCGTGCGCGATAAGTGTCGGCCAATGCCCGCGCGTTCGATGTGTGTGCGACATACCGTGCCGCGTGCAGTCTTTCGATCAATGCAAGATCGGGCAACGCGGGATCGAACAGCGCAGCTTCGCTCAGCCGCGTATGAAGCAGCACCTTGTCGCGCGCGTGGCGCAGCGCGGCGACGGCGTCGCCGGCGCGCAGGCCGGCGATCGCGTCGATCGTGTCCGGCGCGGCGGCCGGCGAGATGGATTCAGTCATCGTTTCGGGTTCCCTTCGTCGTCAATGTGATCGATGGACGCGCGCTCACGCGTCGGTGTCGCGCCATTCGTCGCCTTGCAGTTCTGCGTTCGCGTACGCGACGAGCGCGTCGTAGTGACGGTCGCGGTCCGCGTCGAACAGCCGGCTCGCAATCCCGCGCGCGAGCCGCCTGGCGCCCGCGCTGATGGCCGGGATATCGCCGGACAGCTTGCCGTGGCTCAGGCTCGCCGCATGGTTGAAGCAGTGGATTCGCGTGATGGCCGCACATGCGCCGGGCTCGCGCTCCTGGAACGCGAACGCGGGGCCGAGATCGGGCGACTCGGCGAGCTCGTCGATCCACATGCCCGGCTCCGGTCGATAGCGATCCTTCCAGCGCCGGACCTGCGCGCCGAACGACGCGAATTCCGCGCGCGTCGTCCAGTCCGAATGAAAGCCGGTCGCGAAGATCAGGAAGTCGACCGTGTAGTGGCCGCGCGGCGTCGTCACGTCGAGCCCGTCCGCGTGTTCCGCGAGCGTCTCGATCGGGCTGCCCGCATGAAAATGCGCATGCGCATGCGCGTGACGCGACACGCGCAGCACGCTGTCGCGCGGCGGCGGCGTCTGCGACGTCAGCGCGTAATGCATGAAGCGCCACTTCGTCGCATCGTCGAGATTGGCGTAACCGTGCACGAGGCCCGGGCTGCCGATGCCCGTCAGCTTGTTGATGCGCGGAATGTCCGTGCGGCGAAAGAACAGGTCGACGCGCGCGGCGCCAGCCTCGAGCGCGGTGCCCGCATTGTCGAACGCGGATGCGCCCGCACCGACCACGCCGATGCGCTTGCCCGCGAGCGCCGCGAAATCGATCGGCTCGGACGAATGGGCCCAGCGTGTGCGCGGCGCGCGTTGTGCGACGGGCGGGACGTACGGTCCGCCGAGCCCGTCGCGGCCGGTGGCGAGTACCACGTGCCGCGCCAGCAGCGTTCGGGCTTCGCCGTTGCCGCGCACGTCGAGCGCAAGCAGGCCGTCGTCGCGCGGGCGCAGCGCGACGAGCGTGGTGTCGTTGCGCACCTGCAGGCCGAGCACGCGCCGGTACCAGCGCAGGTAGTCCATCCATTGCGTGCGGGGAATCTTGTGGAGCGCGTCCCACGCGTCGCGGCCGTATTGCGCTTCGAACCAGGCACGGAACGTCAGCGCGGGCAGCCCGAGCGCGGGGCCCGCGAGCTGCTTCGGCGAGCGCAGCGTGTCCATCCGCGCGAACGTGACCCACGGGCCTTCGTAGCCGGCCGGCGCGCGGTCGATCACGCACTGGTTGTCGATGCCGAGCAGGCGCAGTTCGGCGGAGGCCGCGAGCCCGGCCATGCCGCCGCCGACGATCGCGACGTCGAGCACGCGTGTGCCGTCGGCCTCGCGCGGCGGCACCCACGACGGCGCGGGCAGGTCGAGCCAGCGCAGGTCCTGCGCGAGCCGGGCTTCGAGCGCGTGGAGTGCATCGAGCCGTGTCGTCATGCTGCCTCCGGGCGGGTACGGCGTGCACGCGTCGTGCGGGTTGCGCCACGCGGCGCGCGCTCGGCACGCAGCCGGTCACCGCGCAGCAGCGCGTCGTGCGCGGCGGCGTCGTGAAAGATCACGTCGTCGAGCAGCGCGCGCGTCGTACGGTGTAGTGCGTCGAGCAGCGCATCGACGGCGGACGTGCGCGCCTTGCCGGCCGGCGTCGCGACACCGAACGCGAACGGGATGTCGACGTCGAGCGGGCGTGCGACGACGCCGTCCACCGGCAGTGCCATGCCCGTCGCCGGATCGACGATGCCGATCCCGATGCCCGCACGCGCGGCCATCACCGCATTCAGCGACGCGTTGGTTTCGAGGAATACGCGTGCGTCGACCCGCGCGGCCGCGAATGCCGCATCGATCCGCTGGCGCAACCGGTGCCGGTTCGCGACCGTCACGATGCGGCGGCGTGCGAGATCGCGCAGCGCGATGCGTGGCTGCGCCGCGAGCGGGTCGCCGGCAGGCAGCACGGCAACGCACGGCGTCTGCGCGATCCAGTGCACGTCGAGCCCCGCGTGCGCCATCGGCAGCGTGACGACGCCGACATCGGCCGTGCCGGCCAGCACCTCGTGCACGACATGCTCGGCCGATTCGCTGCGCAACTGGTAGTGGGGCGCCTGCGCGCCGTCGGGCAGCGCGGCGAGCGCGGCCGGCACGAGCGTGGCCGCGAGCGAAGGCGTTGCCGCGATGCGTACGGGTTCGGCGGTTTCATCGCCGAGCGCCCGTGCGCGCGCCTCGATCGCACGCAGGCCGACCAGCGAGCGTTCGACTTCCTCGTAGAGCAGGAACGCGCGCCGCGTCGGCGTGACGCGCGGGCCGTGCCGGTCGAACAGCGCGTAGCCGAGATCGGCTTCGAGCTCCTGGATCTGCCGCGTGACGGCCGGCTGCGAGCGGCCGAGCAGTTCGCCCGCGCCGGTCACGCTGCCGGCCGACATGACCGCGGAAAAGGCTTCGAGTTGATGCAGCTCCATGACACCTTCCGATGATGCGATCTGCGCATTGTAGGAGTGCGAGCATGCGTGATTCATATAATGATTCTTGCTATCGACAGCGCGAAAACTGCGAAAGGCCCGATCGTTGCGATCGCCGGTGGTGCGTGTGCGTGCGTCGGCTGCGACGGGTGACGAGAACGAAACGCCAATCGAATCAACGTGATGCGATGCATGCCGATGCGTCGGGCGATGCGGGGCATGCAGGCGGGCGTTCGCGAGCCGCCACCCGTTCGCGCCGCGCACGATATCGATATGCGCAAAACTTCGTTGGATCGTCCTGAACCGGATGGTTACATGCCCTCACTCTTTTTGACTGACTGAAGCTGGGGGACGCATGAACGTTTCGGAGAACGACGCGCGCGGTGCATGGCGGCGCGTGCTGGGCACGGTGGCGGCGCTCGCTGCCGCATGGGGCTTGTCGACGGGCGGCGCGCTCGCGGCGGGCGTGTCGGGCGAGCCGGTGGTGATCGGCGTGAGCGGGCCGCTCACGGGCCAGGACGCGCAGTACGGCGAACAATGGAAGCGCGGCTTCGATCTCGCGCTCGACGAGATCAACGGCAGCGGCGGCATTCACGGCCGGCCGCTCGCAGTCGACTTCCAGGACAGCCGCAGCGACCCGCGCCAGGCCGTGGCGATCGCGCAGAAGTTCGTCGCCGATCCGCGCATCGCGATCGAGCTGGGCGACTTTTCCAGCGCGACTTCGATGGCCGCGTCGCCGATCTACCAGCGCGGGCAGCTGATCCAGTTCGGCTTCACGAACTCGCATCCGGATTTCACGAAGGGCGGCGACTATCTGTGGAGCACCGCGCTGAGCCAGGCCGAGGAGCAGCCGCTGCTCGCGCGCTACGCGGTGAAGGAACTCGGCTTCAAGCGGATCGCGGTGCTGTACCTGAACACCGACTGGGGCCGCACCAGCAAGGACATCTTCGCGAAGGCTGTGGCCGGGCTCGGCGCGCAGGTCGTCGCGGCCGAAGGCTATCAGCCGACGGAGAAGGATTTCCGCTCGACGCTCGTGCGGATCGGCGCATCGAAACCCGATTCGATCGTGCTGATCTCGTACTACGCGGACGGCGCGCAGATCGTGCGGCAGGCGCGCACGTCCGGCGTCACGCTGCCGATCGCGGCGGTCGGCTCCGTGTATTCGCCGAAATTCCTCGAGCTGGGCGGCGCGGCCGTCGACGGCGTCTATACGGAATCGAACTTCTTCCCGGCCGAGCCGCGCCCCGAGGTGCAGGCGTTCGTGCAGCGCTATCGCGCGAAATTCCATGCCGATCCCGATTCGTTCGTGGCGCGCGCATACGACGCGCTGATCCTGTCGGCCGAGGTGCTGCGTCGCTACGGCACGACGCGCCAGGCCGCGCACGACGGCTTCGCGAAAATCAGCGACGTGCCGAGCGTGATCTTCGGCAAGGTGCGCTTCGATCCGCAGAAGCGCCGCGTCGCGGGCGCACGCACCGTCTATCTCGTCGTGAAGCAGGGGCAGTGGGCGCTGTGGGACGGCGCGAAACCGCAGCTCGCGGCGCGCTGATTCGGAACCCGGACGCATCGTGATGGCTTCCTGGCTCGACTACACGCTCAACGGCCTCATCGTCGGCAACATCTACGCGCTGCTCGCGGTCGGGCTTGCCCTGATCTTCGGCGTGTCGCACCTGATCAACTTCGCGCACGGCTCGGTCTACATGGCCGGCGCGTTCATCGGCTGGCTGTGCCTGACGCGCTTCGGGCTGCCGCTGCCGGTCGCGCTCGCCGCGGTCGTCATCGGCTGCGGCGCGCTCGGCGTCGCAATCGAGCGCATCGGGTTGCGGCCGCTGCGCCACGCGGCGCGCATCGCACCGCTGCTCGCGACGATCGGCATCAGTTTCATCCTCGACCAGCTCGCGCAGCTCGCGTTCGGCGCGGACCCGCGCGCGGTGCCGACGCCGCTGCCCGACTGGCATCTGCGGATCGCCGGCGCGACGCTCGGCTCGCTCGACTTGCTGATCGCGGGCATCGGCATCGCGGCGGCCGCGCTGCTGTACGGCTTCCTGCGCTTCACGCGGCTCGGCTGGGCCGTGCGTGCGACCGCGCAGGATCGCGACGCGGCGCTGCAGATGGGGGTCGACGTCGACCGCGTGAACCAGGCCGTGTTCGCGATTGCGTGCGCGCTCGGCGGCGTGAGCGGGCTGCTGGTCGGCATGTACTACAACAGCATCGATCCGGCGATGGGCTTCCAGGCGACGCTGAAGGGCGTGGTCGCACTGCTGATCGGCGGGCTCGGCAACGTGCCGGGCGCGATCGCGGGCAGCCTGCTGCTTGGCCTCGTCGAAAGCTACGGCGTCGCGCTGTTCGGCACCAGCTATCGCGACCTGTTCGCGTTCGGGCTGCTGATCGTGTTCCTCGTATGGCGGCCGAACGGCCTGTTCAGTGCGAACCGCATGCTGCCGCCCGAGCCGATGACCGGCACCTTCCTCGCGGCCGCGAAGGCCGTGCGCGTGCCGCGCCCGGTACTCGTCGTGCTGGCCGCACTGGCGGCCGTGCTGCCGTGGCTCGGCGCGTCGCCGTACGTGCTGCAGACGCTGACCAACGCGTGGCTCTACGGGCTGCTCGCGCTGAGCCTCACGCTCGTCGCGGGCACGGTTGGGCAGATCTCGCTCGGTCACGCGGCGCTGCTCGTGATCGGCGCGTATGCGTCGGCGCTGCTGTCGTCGGATCTCGGCTGGTCGCCGGCCGTGACGATCCCGTGCGCGGGCGTCATCACGGCCGTGCTCGGCACGCTGCTCGTCTATCCGGCATTCCGGCTGCGCGGGCACTACATGTCGATCGCGACGCTCGGCATCGGCGAAGTGGTGAGCCTCGTGATCCTGAACTGGGACGGCCTCACGCGCGGCCCGCTCGGCATCACCGGCATCGCACCGCTGCCATGGGCGACGACCGCCCGTGCCGCGTACTGGTTCACGTTCGCGGTGCTCGTCGGGTTCGCGCTCGTGCAGGTGCGGCTGCTGCGCTCGCATCTCGGCCGCACGCTGCGCGCGGTGCGCGAGGACGACGTCGCCGCGCGTGCGCACGGTATCGCGCCGAACCGCTACAAGGCGATCGCGTTCGCGGTCGGCGGCGTCGCGGCCGGTGTGAGCGGCGGGATCGCCGCGCATCTGTACAGCTACATCAATCACCAGACCTTCGATTCGCAGGTGTCGATCCTCGCGCTGACGATGGTGATCCTCGGCGGGCTCGGCAACGTGCTCGGCGGCATCGCCGGCGCGATCGCGCTGATCGGGCTGCCCGAGCTGTTCCGCTGGGCGGCCGACTACCGGATGCTGATCTACGGCCTCGTGCTGCTGCTGCTCGTCCGGTTCCGGCCACAGGGCCTGCTCGGCACGGTGTAAGGAGGAACACGATGACCACCCATCGACCCCTGCTCGACGTGCAGGGCCTGACGCGCCGCTTCGACGGCGTGACCGCGCTCGACGGCGCGAGCCTGTCACTCGCCGATGGTGAACTGCTGAGCGTGATCGGGCCGAACGGCGCGGGCAAGTCGACGCTGTTCAACCTGATCGCGGGCGCCGACCGGCCCGATGCCGGCCGCGTGACGTTCGACGGCCGCGACATCACGGGCACGGCGCCCGAACGCCTGGCGGCGCTCGGCATCGCGCGCACGTTCCAGCACGGCCGCGTGTTCGGCAACCTGAGCGTGCTCGACAACGTGCTGATCGGCGCGCATGCGCGGCTGCGCGCGGCGCGGCCGGGCTGGCCCGCGCTCGGCGCGGCGGCCGAGGTGCTGCGCGCGCTCGTGCGGCCTGCGGCCGTGCGACGCGAGGAAGCCGCGCTGCGCGACGAGGCGCGCGCGATCGTCGCCGGGTTCGGCGAGCGGCTCACGCCGCGCATCGATCATCCGGCGCACAGCCTGTCGTATGCGAACCGGCGGCGCGTGGAGATCGGCCGCGCGCTCGCGCTGCATCCGCGCCTGCTGCTGCTCGACGAACCGACGGCCGGGATGAACGAGACGGAGACGGCCGAGATGCTGCAACTGATCCAGTCGCTGAAGGCGCGCGGCCTGACGATCCTGCTGATCGAGCACAAGCTCGAACTCGTGATGCGCGTGTCCGACCGCGTGATGGTGCTCGACAACGGCGTGAAGATCGCCGAAGGCGCGCCGCACGACGTGCGGCACGATCCGCGCGTGATCGAGGCGTACCTCGGCCGCCGCCATGCGGGCGGCGCGCCGGCCGACCGCGCGGCACAGGCGGCCGCATGACCGCACTTTCTTCAGGGCTCCACACGACCATGACCGACGCGCTGCTGACACTCGAACACCTCGACACGTTCTACGGGCCGGTGCAGGTGCATTTCGACGTGAACTTCGAGGTCGGGCGCGGGCAGATCGTCAGCCTGCTCGGCGGCAATGCGAGCGGCAAGTCGACGACGATGAAACTGATTCTCGGGCTGATACGGCCGCGCCGCGGCGTCGTGCGCTTCGACGGCGACGACGTCACGGCGCTCGCGACGCCGCAGCGCGTGCGACGCGGAATCGCGGCCGTGCCCGAGGCGCGGCGGCTGTTCGGCGACATGAGCGTGCGCGAGAACCTGCTGATGGGCGCGTACACGCGCGGCGACCGCACGGCGGTGGCGGAAGACTACGAACGCGTGCTCGACCTGTTTCCACGGGTGCGCGAGCGGCTGACGCAGCGAGCGGGCACGCTGTCGGGTGGCGAGCAGCAGATGCTCGCGATGGCGCGGGCGCTGATGGCGCGACCGATGCTGATCTGCATGGACGAGCCGACGATGGGGCTGTCGCCGCTGTACGTCGACAAGGTGCTCGAACTGATCGATGCGATCAACCGGCAGGGCGTGACCGTGTTCATGGTCGAGCAGAACGCGAGCCTTGCGCTGGAGATCGCGCATTACGGGTACGTGTTGCAGACGGGGCGCGTCGTGCTCGAAGGGCCCGCGAAGACGCTGCTCGACGACGAGCGCGTGCGCGATGCGTATCTCGGCGGGGAGGCCGTAGCGGCGTAGCGGGTGTGGCGTTTCTTATATTTCAGCGTAAATTGACGTTCTCCTGAACTCGAACGCCACGGGGGCTACCGCGCCATGTTGACTTATTCCATTCAGAAGGTCGGCTACGATTTCGAGCAACTCGATCCGCAGGGGGCGACGGATTACCCGTCATTCATGCAGGCATTCGATGCATTCCCGTGGGCGGCGCAGCATGCCGAATGGGACGATACGCAGGAAGGCCCGTTGCCGGCCCTCGTGCTGCAGCATGCCGACGATCGGCGGGAATTGTGGGTGACCGCGTTGAGCGATGCGCATGCGGGCGGCTTCCAGCTGAATGCCGTTTCCATGCGGATGAAAAAGGGGCTGTTCGGGATCGGCAAGGGCAAGCTGGAGCGGCATGTCGACACGATCGACGTCGACGCGCGCGCGGACGTCGATACGTTGTGCCGGCTGTTTTGCGATCGTCAGTACGACGAGCTGGACCGGGTGGTCGCGCGGCACATGGAGCGCAACCGCTTCGATGACGACAGCGACGATTGAGGACGTACGCAGCCGGATATTGAACGTCTCGCCGGGAACGTCACCCGTAACATGGGTGGCACCCCGGTGCAGTCAAGTTCACCCATGCGTGGGTGGATTTTGCAGGCAGCGAATTCGTTTGGAACATCGTGTCGATACCCATCGTACTTGGCCGCACTGCGTCGCTATCGCGCTCTGTCAATGCATTGTCGAGAGATCCGACAGTTGCTCGATTCAATCGATTTAACGTTTGCATCGCCGTATGTGTGGGTATCTGTTGTGAGGTGGCTTCCTCCGCACGCGTATTCAGGCTGATCGATACCATCCGTTGCAGTATTGATAAAGCCAATTTTTCCTGACAGGCACTGCGTTCGCCGGTGGAGCCCGGGTGATCGCGTGTCGAGCCCCCTCAACTGCTGGCCGTCAGGCTGTCATCGGGCGTTGGTACAGGCCACGCTTACTCGGTGCACGATCCCCGGGGAGCGGCGTGAAATTTTCTTGTAATGATCATGTAATGAAAGTAGAATATTTTCCGAATCGGAGGTGTCGATTCAATTAATCCAATCAAATTGACCAATTTTAAATATGAATAATTCGATCGTAAAATCGGTAGTTGCTCTGGCACTTGCATCGACATCTTTGAGCGCATTTTCAGCGCAATCCACGGCACCGGCGAAAATCACGCGCCTGCTTACTAACTGGGGTGCTGATCAAATGATCGTGTCGACCGCTGCCCCTGTCGTGAACCCGGACGGGTGCCGTATGAGTGACGGATATGCGACCGCCGGGGATGCATCGGGACGTTCCCAGCAAGCATTCTTGCTGACCGCATTGAGCGCGGATCTGCCGATCTACGTCACGGTTCAAGGATGTATTGCGGATCGCCCGGCAATTTTGGGTATCTCTGCCAGCCCGAATTAAAAGATGGGCACGAGATCATGCCTATCAAGTTAATTATTGCAACAGTGATGTCGTTTTGCTGTTCGGCAGCAGTGTTTGCCGCAAGCGCGACTAATATTCAGCTCTCCGTGACGCCTAGCTCACCGCGCCCGGGAGCACCGGTAACGATTAAAGCTAAATTGACGGGAGACATCGTTGTCAAGCGGGTATCGCCAAATTCTCAAAACTCCAGTTCCCGATTGCATTTTTATGTAAATAATACCGAGGTGGGGAGTTATTTGGTTTCGGATTTGCCGCGTGGATCCACTTACTATAGATACGATACAACCCAAAGATGCGGGCCGAGTGGGGCGTGTGAGTTGGTTCAATTGGTTTTTCTGAATACGTCTCAGGTTGAGGCGTCACATAACGTGGTAATGCCAAAATCAGAAAAATCCATTCGTGTCTATGCGACCTTCGATGGCGACCGTTTTTCGGCTGGCTCAACTTCCGGCCCGACGACGGTTAAGAGTGGATCCTCGGCACCAGTCGGCGCCATCCATCTGCTCTTGAGTCAATGAGCTTGACTGAAAATGGCTAGCGCAATTCCGATGTGGTTGAGAAGATGCGTTGGCTGATCCTGGTGACGGATTCACCAAGATTGTTCAGTATGGTCCAGTAACCGACGACCACCCGTGTGGTCGTCGGTATTTTATAGGACGTCAAAGAGCGAAATTGGAATCGGCGATGTGGGTGAATCAAAAGCGCCGCGGTTGAGCTCAATATAAGTTTGTCAGAAGTTGCTCGTGAGAGCCGACGCATTGCCGTCGCAGATTTCCGAGTGACGACTCCCGACGGTTTCTGCTTGTCCGCGAGAGAAGTGGAGGCGATTGACTGTCTGTTGGCGCCTGCTTCTCCGGTCATCCACGCGGCGGCAGTTCGCCGGTTTCGATGTTATCGACTGCCACTCCCGTCGCGCGCGGAAACGTCAACACCACCGCGAACCCGCCCGCATCGGGGAACGCAAACCCGACGCGCCCGCCGTGCGCCTTCATCACTTCCTGCACGATCGCCAGCCCGAGGCCCGACCCGGTGCGCCGTTCGCTGCCGTCCGGTGCGATCCGCACGAACGGCTGCAGCGCGGCATCCCAGTGCTCGCGCGGAATTCCTCGACCGTTGTCGGTGACGGTCAGCGTCACGGCATCGCCGGCGTTGCCCTTCGTCGCGACCGAGACGACGATGTCGTCCGCGTGACCGTGCAGCAACGCGTTGTGCAGCACGTTCGACAGCGCTTCCTGCAGGCTGATCGCGTCGCCGTCGATCCAGGCGAGCGGCGCGTCGCTTGCGAACGCGACGGCCACGTCGCGCTCGCCCGCGAGCGGAATCGTGCGGCCGAGCACGACCTTCGCGAGCGCGACGAGTTCGACGGGTTGCAGCGGCACGGCCTCGGTGCGATGGATCACCATCGCGTGATTGAGCAACTGGCCGGTGAGCCGGCCGACATCCGAGCAGGTCGCGCGCAACGCGTCGAGTCGCGCCGCGTGACGCGCGGGATCGGCTTCGCCGTCGAGCAGCTCGATCTGCGCGTCGAGCCGCGCGAGCGGCGTGCGCATCTGGTGCGCGGCATCCGCGATGAAGCGCTGCATCGCATTGATGCGCTCGGCCAGGCGGCGCATCAGCCCGTTGATCGCCCCGATGATCGCGTCGATCTCGCTCGGCGTATCGACGGCCACCGGCCGCAGGTCGGCCGGGTCGCGCGCGGCGATGATCGCGCCGATCTGCGCGAGCGGGCGCAGGCCGCGCCGGATCGCGAGGCCGCTCGCACCGATCGCGAGCACGCTCATCAGCAGGATCAGCGTCCAGACCTTGATGCTCATGTCGTTCGTGAGCTGCTGGCGCGCGTTGGTGGTTTGCGCAACGGTCACGAGCGCCCAGCCGGGCGTGCTTTCCTCGGGCATGTAGCGTGCGATGGTCGCGGTGCGGATCCGGTGGCCCTGGTACATGCCGTTCGCGAACGCGGGGCCCTGTTTCGCGGCGGCGAGCGTCGCGGGGCTCGCGAGATCGTTGTAGCCGGCCACGACGATGCCGCGCGAATCGACCACCTTGTAGTAGACGAGGTCGTAGCGCGACAGCGTCGACAGCGCGGCCACCGGCGGATTCAGCGCGAGCACGCCGCCTTGTACGTAGAGGTTTTCCGCGACCTGGATCGATGCGCCCGCCAGCAACTGGTCGTACGCGCGTTCGGCCGCGACGCCCGCGTAGTAGCGCGCGATCGCCGCGAGCGCGAGCGCGCCGGTCGCGACGACGAGCGCGATGAACAGCAGCGTGCGCCCGAACAGCGTCTTCGGGAACCAGTCAATGCGCCGCAATCTGGTACCCCATCCCGCGCGCGGTACGGATCTCGACCGAGCTGCCCTGCAGTTTCCTGCGCACGCGTGTCACGTACTGCTCGACCGCGTTCGCGGTCGGCTCGTTGCCGAAGCTGAACAGCTGGTTCAGCAGTTCGTCCTTCGAGAAGATCCGCTGCGGGCGGCTCGCGAGAATTTCGAGCAGCGCGAATTCCTGGCGCGACAGCGACAGCGGCTGGCCGTCGAGTTCCGCGAGGCGGCTGCTGCGGTCGATCACGAGGCCGCCGAGCGTCAGCACGTCGTTCGCATGGCCGCTGTTGCGGCGCAGGAGCGCCTGCACGCGGGCATCGAGCTCGCGATAATCGAACGGTTTCACCAGGTAGTCGTCGGCGCCGAGGCCGAGGCCGCTCACGCGGTCGTCGATCGCCGAGCGCGCGGTGACGAGCAGCACGGGCGTCGTGCTGCCCGATGCGCGCAGGTGGCGCAGCACCGTGAAGCCGTCCATGCCGGGCAGGTTCGCGTCGAGCACGACGAGATCGAAGTGCTCGACGCGCAGCAGCCCGTGCGCGGTCGCGCCGTCGGTTTCGAGATCGACGGCATGGCCGAGACGCACGAGGCGGCTGCGGATCGCCGCGCCGATTTCGGCATCGTCCTCCACGACGAGAATGCGCATGGTGCCGTTTCGCAGGTGGGTGGGTTAGGGGTTTTCCCGGGGCCGGGATGTCAGCATTTTCTCAGACTCGATCGATAACCTGTGTCGAGCCGGATGCAGCATGCAAGGACGGCATTAATACCAGAAATATTCAAGGAGACGGCAACATGCAGCATGTCATGGGCACGACGAACGCGCGGCGTGGCGCGACGCTGGGCTTCGCGTGGCCGTTTGCCGCCCGCCGTACGGCGGCGCGCGCATGACGACGTCGCCGCGCCGCCGCGCGTTGATCGCCGCCGGGCTCGGCGTGCTGGCCGCGCCGGCGCTCGTGCGCGCGAAGCCGCGCACGGTGCGGATTTCCAAAGGCTATGGCGTGCTGTACCTGCCGCTGCTCGTGATGGAGAAGCAGCGGCTGTTCGAGCGGCATGCGGCGCGCCACGGCGTGCGCGACGTCGCGGTCGACTGGGTGCTGCTCGATGGCGGCAATTCCGTCAACGACGCGATGATGGCCGGCACGCTCGATTTCGCGGGCGCCGGCGCGCCGGGTTTCATCGAGCTGTGGGCGCGGGCGCGCGGCATTCCGAACGTCGAGGTGATCGGCATCAGCGGGCTGTCGGCCACGTCGCTGTCGCTGAACGCGAACCGGCCGGGCCTGACGTCGCTGCGCGACTTCACGCCGTCCGACCGGATCGCGGTGCCGGGCATCCGCACGTCGCTGTCGGCGGTCGTGCTGCAGATGGTCGCGAGCCGGCAACTCGGCCCGAAGCATTTCGCGCAGCTTGATTCGATCACCGTGAACCTGCCGCATCCGCAGGCGATGCAGGCGCTGATCCGCCGCGAGAACGGCGTCACCGCGCACTTCACGTCGCCGCCGTTCTCGACGCTCGAGCTGCGGCAGCCGGGTATTCACCGCGTCGTGAATTCGGTCGACGTGCTCGGGCCGATGACGCTCGACGTCGTGTTCGCGCCGAAGCGGCTCGTCGATACGGCGCCCGCGCTGGCCGTCGCGTTTCTCGGCGCGCTCGACGAAGCGAACCGCCTGATCGCGCAGGACCCGCGCGCGGCGGCCGCGCTCTATGCGGCATCGTCGGGCGTCGGCGTGTCGCACGACGACGTGATGCGGATGCTCGCCGCGCCGGACACGCGCTTCTCGGTGCTGCCGAACCAGCTGATGGACTACGTCGAATTCCTGTACCTGGCCGGCACGATCAAGGCCAAGCCGCGCGCGTGGCACGAGATGTTCGCGCCGATGCTCGACGACTACCGGTCGGGCTGATGCCGCCGCTTCCTTTCATCGAAACCCGTCGCGCCCGTGCAAGCATCGCGGGCGGCGCCGATTCAACCGATATGCAATCGCCACACAACCGCGATACAACCGATTCACGCAAGGAGCCTGAAGTGAACGCTACCGACACCCTGGACCCCGCGTCCGCCGAAGAACAGCGCATCATGTCGAAGCTGGCGCGGCGCCTGATGCCCATCCTCGTCGTGATGTTCCTGATCGCGTTCATCGACCGGCAGAACGTCGGGTTCGCGAAGCTGCAGATGGTGCACAGCCTCGGGATGACGGAAGCCGCGTTCGGGCTCGCGTCGTCGCTGTTCTTTATCGGCTACCTGCTGTTCGAGGTGCCGAGCACGCTCGCGCTGCATCGCTACGGCGCGCGCGTGTGGCTGGCGCGGATCATGCTGACGTGGGGGCTCATCACGGTGCTGATGGGCTTCACGACGTCGATGCCCGCGTTCTGCGCGCTGCGCTTCGTGCTCGGTATCGCCGAAGCCGGCTTCTATCCGGGCGTGATCTACTACCTGACGCTGTGGTTTCCGCAGAGCTATCGCGCGAAGGTGCTCGGCATCTTTACGCTCGGCAGCGCGCTCGCGAACATGCTCGGCTCGCTGGTCGGCGGCGTGCTGCTGAGCCTGAACGGCGTGTGGGGGCTCGCGGGCTGGCAGTGGGTGTTCGTGGCGACGGGTATCCCGGCGGTGATCGTCGCGATCGTCGTGTTCCGCGTGCTGCCCGCCTCGGTGCGCGACGCGCGTTTCCTCGACGAGCGCGAGAAGCAGATCGTCGAGGCCGCGCTCGAACGCGAGAAGCCCGCGAAGGCCGAGCACGGCCAGCCGTGGAAGGCGCTGCTCGATCCGCGCGTGATGCTGTTCGCGGCGACCTACATGCTGATGTCGACGTCGCTGTACGGCGTGACGTACTGGCTGCCGACGCTCGTGAAGTCGTTCGGCGTATCGAGCAGCACGAACGGCTTCCTGAGCATGCTGCCGTGGGCGCTCGCCGTGCTGCTGCTGCTGTGGCTGCCGGCGAAGCTGCGCCGCGCGAAGAGCATCCTGCGCACGATCGCGATCGTCGCGGCGCTTGGCGCGCTCGGCTTCCTGCTGAGCCTCGTGTTGCCGTCGACGCCGCTGCGCTTCATCGCACTGGTGCTCGGCGGCGCGTGCATCCCGCTGCTGTATCCGTGCTTCTGGTCGATGCCGCCGCGCTACTTCACCGGCGCGCGGGCGGCGGCGAGCGTCGCGGCGATCAACTCGATCGGCAACCTCGGCGGCTTCTTCAGCCAGAACCTGATGCCGTTTGCCGGCAAGGTGACGGGCACCGCGTTCGGGCCGATGATCGTGCCGATCGTGTGTCTCGCGCTGCTCGGGATCGGCGCGCTGGTCGCGTGGACGCGGTCGGAGCGGGGGATGGTGGCGGCGCGGGCGTGACGGCGTGCGGCGTCACCGCATCGTCACGTGGTTTCCTACGACCCTGAAGTTGGTCGAGACGTGCGCGTTGTTCGACAGCAGGTACTTGAGCGCGTCGATGTCCGGCGCGGTCGTGGAGAATCGGTTCCCGCCGTCGAACATGAAGTCCCACGTGACGATGCCGCGACTGTATTCGGGCATGTCCACGCGGATCTCCTTCAGCGACTTAAGCGGATACGCGCGCTCGTGCCAGTCGAACAGGTGCCGCACGTAGAGATGATCGGGCGTGACGATTTCGTAGCGCCGCAGGAACGGTATCGCGACGACGAAGAGCACGACAGTCGTGATCAGCCACGATCGGACCGCACGCCACACGACGGCCCGTGACGCACGGCCGCGCGGCTTGGTGCGGTAGCGCCGGTATGCGGACGGTACGATCAGCCAGACGGCGAACCACCAGGCGATCGCGATGAACCCGAGCGGCACGTTCATGAACGGCACCGAAAACGCGCCGACGAAGCTCGTCGGAAAATCCAGGAGCCGCGCGGTCGACACGAACCCGAGCCCGATGTAGCTGCCGGCCGGATGCGGGATGAACACGGCCGTCGTCAGGGCCTGCAGCGCGAGCAGGACGGGCCAGCACAGCAGCGATACGGCAAGCCAGCCGGCTGGCACCGCACAGGAGACGAGGACGTAGCTGCGGAGTGTTTTCATTGTGGCGAAGGGGAATGCGATCCGCTGGCGCATGGGCGCACAAGGACGCGGGACGGTGATGGCGAAGGATTGTAGCGCCACGCCGTCGCCGTCACCGCGCGTAGCGCGCAGGGATGGGCGGGTGGGGCACGGGCATTTCACAAGCCGAGGGTGCGAACGACGGACGCTTCACGATCCTGGCCGCCCGCCATCGACGCGAAGACGATTACCACTGACGACCGGCCGGCGGCCGGGCATCGCGTCGTCCCGCCTACGCGCGCGGCCCCCCAACCCCGCCATGCGCGACCGTCACCTGCGCAGGCGACAGCGGAATCTCCACCTCGACCGTCGTCCCCTCGCCGAGCGTCGTCGTGATCCGCAGCGTGCCGCCGACGAGGTACGCGCGCTCGCGTAACCCCACCAGCCCGAACGATCCCGACTTGCGCGGCACGCCGGGATCGAATCCCGCGCCGTCGTCGCGAATCGTCAGCGCGATCGTATCGTCGCCGTGCACGAGCTCGACATCCGCATGCGACGCGGCCGCATGCCGCGCGATGTTCGCGAGCGCTTCCTGCGCGATGCGGAACACGGCTGTCGCATACGGTTCGTCGAGCTGCAGCTCGGGCGGATCGACGTGCAGCTCGCATGCAATCCCGTGACGCTGCCGGAAATCCTCCACGAGCCATTGCATCGCCGCGGCGAAGCCGAGATCGTCGAGCATCAGCGGGCGCAGGTCCGACGCGATGCGGCGCGTCGCGGCCACCGCGCCGCGCGCCATCGTATGCATCGCCGCGATCTTGCGCGCCAGCGGCGCGTCGTCCTGCGGCACTTGGTTGATCAGCCATTCGAGCTCATTCTTCAGCGTCGCGAGCGTCTGCGCGAGTTCGTCGTGCAGCTCGCGCGCGATGCGGCGCTGCTCGGCTTCGCGCGCGCTCGCGCTGATCGCGGCGATCTCGCGCAGTTCCTCGCGTGACGCCTGCAGCGCACGCTCCGCGCGCACGCGCTCCTCGACCTCGCGCCGCAGGTCGCGGTTCGACGCGCTCAGTTGCGCGGTGCGCGCGGCGACGCGCTGTTCGAGCCGTTCGTTCGCGTCGTTCAGCTGCGCGCTCTTCTGCGCGACGAGCAGATGATGGTGGCGCGCGCCGGCCAGCGCGCGCACCGTCTGCGCATGCAGCCGGCCGTTCTCGAACAGCATCGCGAACAGCACGACACTGGACGCGACGAGACCGTACGCGCGCCCCGCGTAGAAGCCGAGGTCGTAGCGCCCGTGATTGAGCATCGACGACAGCGCGATGTCGAACAGCCACGCGACGAGCACCGTCATCACCCACAGGTCGAGCACCGAATGGCGCCGCCGCCGCTGCCACATCAGCATCAGCGCCACCAGGTTCAGCCCCCAGACGATCGTGATCGCGTTCGTCATCGGCGCGGCCATGCGGTTGCCGTTCATGATGCGCGGCAGCAGGTCGTGGCCGGCCGTCGCGAGCAGCGCGAGCGCGACCGTCGCGCCGGCCGCGGCCGCGATGCACAGCACGACGGGAATCGCCGCGTGGCGCTGCGGGGCCGGGATCGGGCCCGCCGCGCGCGACGTCGTGCGCAGCAGCGCGTACACGGCGACCGTCAGCGGAAAGCCGCTGTGCCAGAACAGGTACAGCCAGGCGGTGGTCTGGTCGCGGGCGCCGAGCAGGCCGGTCGGAGCGAACAGCCCGGGAAAGGTCAGCATGTGGGTGCCGGCCATGAAGCCCGTGAACAGGTAGCCGCCCGCGAGCACGAGCAGCGGTTTCTCGCGCAGGATTGCGTACTGGCCGAGCAGGAGGCCGGCCGTCACCATGTCGTTGACGACGATCGCCGACTGGTACACGGGGATGAACGCCCAGCCCGGCGCAAGCGGCCTGCCCGCGAACGGCGCGAGCGCGGCGAAGATCACGGCGGATACGAGCACGGTCGCGAGCGCGAGCCGCCGTTCGCGCCGGCCCGGTGGCAGCGACGACATGAACAGGTGCGACGCGTCCGGGTCGTCGTCGTCCGGGAGCAAGGGCGGGACGGGGACGGCGGCCGTCATGCGTTGCCGCCGGGGTCGAGGTCGTGGCGCACCGCGTAGCGGACCAGCGCGGCTTCGTGCGGCAGTTCCATCTTCTCGAGGATCCGTGTCTTGTACGTGCTGACCGTCTTCACGCTCAGCGCGAGTTCGGTCGCGATCTGCGTGACGGTCTGGCCCGCGACGATGCGGCGCATCACGTCGAGCTCTCGCGCGGACAGCCGTTCGTGCGGCAGCGTCTCGGCCGGTGTGCGCAGCGTGAGCGCGAGGCTTTCGGCTGCCGACGGGCTCACGTAGACGCCGCCCGCCGCGACCTTGCCGACCGCCTCGACGAGCTCGGCGGTCGCGCTGTCCTTCCTCAGGTAGCCGGTTGCGCCGGCCTTGAACGCGCGCGCCGCGTACTGCGCCTCCGCATGCATCGTCAGCACGAGCGTGCGCAGCGACGGCGCTTGGCGCTTCACCAGCCGGATCAGCTCGATGCCGGTCGGCGCGGGCATCGACAGGTCGAGCAGCAGCACGTCGGCGTCGCCGCGCTCGACCAGCGCAAGCGTGGCCGAGCCGTCGCTTGCCTCGCCGACGATTTCGAAACCGCCGGCCCTTTCCAGGATGTAACGCAGTCCGTCCCGCATGACTGCGTGATCGTCAGCCAGAATTACCCTGATCATCTAGCGATCCTCTTCGGGATGACGCAGCGTTCTGCTGTCAGGTGGTCGCCGCGGCTGTTCTTCTGATCAATATATTCCGCCGAATCCGAAAACGGTACACATCCGGGAAATTTTCGAGATGGACGATCGCGGATCGTGCACTGAAGCGAAATAATCGCGGGGAAAAGGTATGCGACGGAGCGGGTATGAATCAGGGTATTCCCTGGCGGCTGCGGCGGCCGCAACAGCAAGGCGCCGCGCGTCGCGAGCCGCCCCGCGAACCGTCCCGATTCGGGACTAAACTGGTGCCCGATGCCATCTCACCGCTCGAGGAGCCACCTGATGATCGATCTTGCCGATATCGTGCCGTCCGCGCTACCCGCCGCCGTTGCATGGGCCGAAGCCGAGGCGGCGCGCGGGATCGCGCAGGGCGCGCCGCTGACGCCGGCGCAAGCCGACGACGCGCGCACGGTGGGCGTCGCGCAGCCGGAGCGGATCCGCGTGGTGATCGTCGATCTCATGCCGTTCCCCGAGGTGCCGTCGCTGGCCGCGATCGCCCGCGACTCGGGGCTGCTGTCGCCGGGGACGATCGGGCTCACGCTCGGTCATGCGGTGTACGTGCTGCGCGGGCAGGACACGCGCCGCCTGCTGACCCACGAATTCCGCCACGTGCATCAGTACGAGGCCGCCGGCTCGATCGATGCGTTTCTCGCGCGTTATCTGCAGGAGATCGCGACGGTTGGCTACCACGACGCGCCGCTCGAGGCCGACGCGCGGCAGCACGAATTCGACTGATCCGTTACGCCGGCGCGACCGCGCGCACCTCCCGATGAACGTTCCCCCTGTCAGCGCCGGCCCGGTGTTCGCACGCCGCGTGGCCCCACCGAGGCGCGCGCGATGAGCGACACGATCCACGCGTGGATCGGCGCGATCGGCGCGCATCCGCTGCTCGTGCTCGCGATCGTGTTCGTGGCGGCCTGCGCCGAGGCGATCGCACTGATCGGCACGGTCGTGCCGGCCGGCGCCGTGATGTTCGCGGCCGGTGCGCTGATCGGTGCGGGCGCGCTCGACGGCTGGACGACCATCGGTGTCGCGGCGGTCGGCGCCGTGATCGGCGACGGGATCAGCTACGAACTCGGGCGGCGCTACCGCGGCGTGATCCGCCATGCGTGGACGCGCTTCGGCTATGCGGCCGCCTATGCGCGCGGCGAGGAGTTCGTGCTGCGTCACGGCATGAAGAGCATCGTGCTCGCGCGTTTTCTTGCGCCGGTGCGCGCGGTCGTGCCGGTCGTCGTCGGCTGCGCGACGCTGCCGCGCCGGTCGTTCTATCCGGTCAACGTCGTCTCGGCGCTCATCTGGGCGCCCGTGCACGTTGCGCCGGGCATCCTGTTCGGGGCGTCGGCCGCGCTGGCCGCGGCGATCAGCGTGCGGGTCGCCGTGATCCTGCTGGTGGTCGCGGCGCTGGTCGCACTCGTGTGGATCGGCGTGCGCGTCGCATTGCAGCGCGGCTGGCCGCTGCTGCGCCGTGCGCTCGTAGAAGGCGTGCACGCCTGCGCGCGCCGCTGGCCGCGGTTCGGCGCGCGGCTGCACGACGCGATTGCATACGTGCGCGGCCTGCCGGGGGCGGTGCCGGTGCTCGCGCTGCTGTTCATCGGCTGCGTGTGGCTGTTCGCGGGCCTCGTGCGGGATGTCGTCGCGAACGATCCCTTGATGCACGCGGATATCGCGCTGTATGCGTTCCTGCAGAACCTGCGCACGCCACCGGCGGACGCCACGATGCGCGCGCTGGCCGTCCTGCACGGGCACGACACGGGGCTGATCGTTGCGGCCGCGTTTCTCGTCTGGCTGATGATCCATCGCTGCTGGCTGACGGCCGCGTGGTGGCTCGTGACCGTCGGCGTTGCCGTCGTGCTCGTGCCGGTGTTCGGCGCGGGCATGCCCGGCGCGACGCCCGCGTGCCTGCCGCCCGGCGCGCTGCACGTGCCGCTGCCCGATGCCGAAGCGGCGTTCGCGATTCTCGCGAGCAGCGGCCTCGGCTGGGTGCTGACGCGCGACCGGCCCGCGCGGTGGCGGGTTCCGGTCGTGACGGCGGTGGTGCTGTGGATCGTGCTCGGCGGCTTCGCGCGGCTGTATGTCGGCGACACGTGGCTGTCGGGCCTGCTGGGCGGCTGGAGCCTCGGGCTCGCCTGGTTCGCGCTGCTGGCCGGCGCCTATGCGTACTGGCGCGTGCGCGAGCACGTGCAGCCGAGGGGCGCGCTCGTCGCGGTGACGGTGGTGCTCGCGACGGCCGGCGTATGGACGGTTCCTGTGCAATGGCAGCTCGACCGCGCGTCGCGCCCGCATGCCGGCGACGTGGTCGCGATGACCGTCGACCAGTGGCTGCGCGGCGGGTGGCAGCGCGTGCCGATGCGGCGCACCGAGATCGGCGGCGACCGCGAGGAATATCTGCCGCTGCAATGGAGCGCGACGTCGGACACGCTCGACCGGCATCTCGCGCAGGCCGGCTGGCAGCGCGCGACGCCGTGGTCGCCGGCCACCGCGCTGCGCTGGCTGTTGCCGCAGGCGCCGGCCGATGCGCTGCCGGTGCTGCCGCGCTACACGCACGGCGAAAGCACGCGCCGCGTGTTCGTCCGTGTCGATCCGGGGCAGCCGGAAAGCCGCCTCGTGTTGCGGCTGTGGCGTTATCCGTACGTGCTGCAGGACGCGCTCGGCACGCGGCCGCTGTGGTACGGCGCGCTGTATCGCGAGACGCTGCGCCGGCCGGCGCGGCTGATGACGATCGTGCGCTCGACGACGATCGACGATGCGGCGTCGATTGCGCAGGCGCTGTCGATCGAGCCGACGATCGAGCGTCCGCCGGCGGGGATGACGAACGCGCCGGTGGCGATGCTGCTGGTGTGGATGGTTCGGCCGTGAGGGCGCAGGCGGGTGGTGTGCCGCTTACGTGTGTGCGGGCTGCGCGGGGACGACGGACAGGCGCAGGCCGACCGTCTTGAGTACCGCGAGCAGGGTTTTCAGCGTCGGGTTGCCGTTGGGCGACAGCGTGCGATACAGCGATTCGCGGCTGATGCCGGCTTCGGCCGCGACGGCGCCGAGCCCGCCGTACGCTTCCGCGACCGTGCGTAGCGCGAGCAGGCCGGCCGCGCGGTTGTCGGGATCGTCGAGCGACTCCATTGCGACGCGCAGATAGGCCACCGCGAGTTCGCGATCGGCGCCGAGTTCGGCGACTTCCGCATCGTGGTGCGAAACCGCGCCTTTGAGTGTGGTCACATTTGCCTCCGTTTCCAGTTCGACCAGTGTTCCTTTGCGCGCCTGATGTCGTCGGCTTGACTGCTCTTGTTGCCACCGGACAGCAGCAGTACCAGTGCGCCGCCGTGCCGGCCGAAGTACACGCGATAGCCGGCGCCGATATGGATGCGCAGTTCGATCACGCCTTCGCCAACAGGCTCGCAATCGCCGAAGTTGCCCGTCTGCACGCGGCGCAGGCGTTCGCGAATCCGCGCCTGGGCGAGCTTGTCGCGCACGGCGTTCAGCCATTCGGTGAAAGGCTCGCGACCGTCGTCGCGCTGATAGCGAAGCAGTTCGAACTTGGATAGCATTGTAACTTAAAAGCTACAAAGAGGATGGAGGGAACGAGGCGACCATGCGGCCGGCAACAGGCGGTGCGAACGGGGCGCGATGCACGCGTTGCCGGTCGTCGGATCGAGACGGCGTGCAACGCAGCGGCGCCGCGGCCGGAGCGCACGCAGCGCCTTCATGGTTCGGGGTTTCAGGCAGCGAAGCCGGCTTCCCGGACGACGATCATTCTTTCATCCGGTGCGTACGGTGGCGATTCGGCCGAATGGCCGGTGTCGATGGCGCGAGGACGAGGCACGCGCCGGGTGTGGGGTGTTGGGAGGGAGTGACGTGAACGGCAAACCTGCCGGCGCCGGCGCGTCGTGCGCGTTGCATGCCGGCAGGTCTTCCCGCATTACTGCTTCGCCGGCGCGGCCGTCGCGACCTTGTCGAGCGCGGCCGGGATGTACGTGTCGAGCTGCGCGGTCACCGATTCGTAGAAGTCCATCGGCTTGCCCCACGCGTCAGGCACGTCGACGTGCTTCCCGGACGCATATTCGGCGAGCGTGAACACCTTGCCGGCGGCGGATGGATAGAGTGCGAGCACCTTCTCCTTGTGCTTGTCGGTCATCGTCAGGATCACGTCGGAATGCTTGACGTCGTTCGCGTTCAACTGCACCGAACGGTGCGCGGACGTGTCGATGCCGCGGCGCTTCATCAGGATCACGCCGTTTTCCTCGGGCTTTTCGTCGTACGGATCCTCGTCGACCGCGCGTGAAATCACCGCGACGTGCGCGTGGCGCTGTGCGATCAACTGGCCGGCGATCGCTTCGGCCATCACGCTGCGCCCGGTGTTGCCGGTGTCGACGAACGCCACCTTCTTCGGCTCGTCGGCGAATGCCGAAGTCGCGCACTGGATGCCGACGCAACAGAGCAGCGCCAGCGTGTTGAGGGTGTGCCTTCTTTTCATGATGTCTCCGCGAGGGTGGGGGAACCCCGGCGGCGCGCCGGGGCTTGCGGGAGATCATGACGGCCGCATGCGACGGAAAAAAATAAACGGCTGGTTTTTGCAAGATGGCGTCGCTTCGCGGCAAGCGGGCCTGGTGACGGGGCGTGCGCCGTGTGCCCGATCGGGGAAGCCGCGAACCACGGCCCCGATCGCCGCGGGTGACCGCTTCATCGTCATGCCGTCACCGCCACCCGCTCCGCCGCAAACCCCGCCAGCGTTCGCAACGCATCCCGCGCCGACCGCAGGTAAAACGCCTGCAGATGAAACACATGCCAGCGCGCCGCATGAATCTCCAGCTTGCACGGCACGCCGCAAGCCTGCGCATGACGGGCCAGCCGCTGCGCATCCGACAGCAGCACCTTGTGGTGGGCACGTCGGAGAGGGTGCGCCAGTACCTGACCGCGACGCCCGGCCCCCCGCCGTTCTCGCTCGAGGACATGGCGCGGCTGATGAACACGAGCCCGCGCACGCTCAAGCGCCGGCTGCAGGAAGAGGGCGCGACGTTCCGGGCGCTGCTCGCGCAGGCGCGAGGCGCGATGGCCGAGACGCTGCTCGGCGACGCGCGCCTGTCGCTCGCGGACGTGGCGGAGCGGCTCGGCTTCAGAAATCTGTCGAGCTTCTCGCAGGCGTTCAAGCGCCGGTACGGCGTGCCGCCGGGCGCGTATCGCTGCGCGGCGCAACGGGACAGCGGCCGTTCCTGAATCGCGGTACGATCGCTGGCATTGCTGCCGACATGCCAATCACGAGAGACCCCGCATGATCACGATTCGCCCGATGACCGATGACGATTTCCCGCGCTTCTGGCCGACTTACCGCGCCATCGTCGCCGCTCAGGAAACCTATGCATTCGATTCGGCGCCGACACAGGAAGCGGCGCGCGCACTGTGGCTCGACGCGCCGCTCTGCACGTGGATCGCCGAAGAGGACGGCGTCGTGCTCGGTTCGTACTATCTGAAGGCGAACGCCGCCGGCCCCGGCAATCACGTGAGCAATTGCGGATACATGGTGAGCGAGAGTGCGCGCGGCCGCGGCGTCGCGCGCCTGATGTGCGAGCACTCGCAGCAGGTTGCACGCGAGCGCGGTTTCCTCGCGATGCAGTTCAACTCGGTCGTCTCGACGAACGAGGTGGCGGTCGCGCTGTGGCAGAAGCTGGGTTTTGAAATCGTCGGCCGCCTGCCGCGCGCGTATCGTCACGCGCGGCTCGGCTTCGTCGACAGCCTCGTGATGTACAAGTGGCTCGGCGACACGGCAGCCGCCGAAGCCTGAGCACGCAGCCGCTTCGTCAGACGGCGAACGCGCCGTCGAACACGATCCGGTCGTCGAGCGCGAGCGTGCCGCGCGCGAAGATCAGGTCGAGATGGTGGCTGCCGTTCTCGCCGCCGCCGAGCCCGAGGTGCAGGCCCGGATGGCGTTCCTCGAACCCCGCGTTGCGGCCGTACAGCCCGCGAATCCCGAGGTTCGTGCCGATGCCGAATTCCTCGATCCGCCGGTGATTCGCATGCCGGTCGAGATAGGTCGAGAAATCGCGCCGGAAGCCTTCGTTGTCGGTGTCGAACCCGACGATCGTGCTGTTCTCGACCTGCAGTGTGGCCAGTCGGTCGGCCACCTTGTACTTGATCGCGAACGGCACGGTGCCGAGAAACGTGCCGCTGAAGACGACCGAGCCGTTGAGATCGGTGACGTGCGTCGCGATCTCGCCGGGCACGACGTCGAGGTTGCCCATGCCGTCCACGCTTGTCCATTTCTGGTCCGGCGCGAGCGAGCCCGTCAGCGTGTTGCCGGCTTCGTCGATGAAGCGGATCTGCGAGGCGCGTGCGGCCGCGTCGATCAGCCGGCCGTTGCGCGCCGCGATGTCGTCGAGCGATTCGGCGAACGCCTCGTCGAGATGCGGGCCGTAATCCTTGAACAGTACCGACTTGCTCCAGTGTTCGACGATCGCAGGCCGGATCGCGGCGAGGAACGGCGGCCCGCTCGGCGATGGCGCCGGCAGGCACGACGAGTCGTACAGCAGCACGAACAGATCGGCGCGATCGAGCGCGGCGGCGATCTCGGCGGGCGGGGTGCTTTCGAGGCAGAGCGTGGTCGCGTCGAGCGAATCGGGCAGGGCGGAAAACGCGCGCAACGCGATGTCGCGGTTGCGGGTGTCATGGCCGACCAGCAGTTTTCCCGACTCGCCGCGCGCCAGCTTGTCGCGCAGCGCGGGGTGGAAGCCCAGCGCGCGGTGCAGGTTCAGCATGCGTGTCTCCGGAAGCGGCGGAAGGGCCGAGGCCCTTCCGCGAGAACGGGTGGCCCGCTCAGACCGGCCAGAGCGCGGTGCCGAACGGCACCACGGCGTCCTCGACCATCATGTCGACGGCCTCGGGGTGCGTGTCTTCCTGCATCCAGTCAAGCAATTCGATTTGCTGAGTGTCTTGCATGTCAATTCTCCTGTGGTGAACATGAGCGTTTCAACATGAAATCGCGGCTAAAAAGTTGCCACTCCTCATCACGCATTTCGTGAATGCACGGCGAGTGGCGTTGATATTAGTCTGATGAATTTACGAATGCAATGCGTTGCAAGGTTTTTAGCTAATACATGCTAAACAGCGGGGAATTTCGGCTCGTGTGCCGTAAAACGCGGATAAAGCGGATGAAGGATTCGATGTCATTTTCTCAATGACCGGAATTGGAATCGACACATTGCATTCGGAGATTTTTCATCGGGAATTCGGTCGCATCGAGCGCAGCGATCGATGTCATTCGAGGCGGGCATGCGTGCGCACGCGCCGTCGGTTACCGGCGGCGCGTCAGCGGCCCGCTGACCGCGTCAACCGAGCAGCGCCTTGCCGGGCGGCTTGGCCGGCTCGGACCGCGGCACCAGCGACGTCGTGACCGCGCCGAAGCGGGCAATCGCATCGACGAGGGTTCCCAGTTGTCCCGGTGTCGGCACCAGGACCTTCAGCAGGAAGCAATCCTCGCCGGTCATGCGCTGGATGGCCCGCGGCGGGCGATGCATCGGCGATCCGGCTGCCGCGGCCGGGTTCCTGTCGCCAACGCATGCCGGCATGCGACGGCTCAAGTATGATCGCTCGACAGAATCGGAAGCCTCGACAGTCGGGATCGCCGCGTGCGGAACACCGGTTCCGCCGTGTCGACTTGCCGCGGCTTCGAACGACAAAGGAGACATGCGATGCGCGCAGCGCCGCAACCTGAGCAGGTCGGGCCGCCGCAGCCGGACGCCGGCGCGACCGGTACCTGCCCCGATCGTGACCCCGATCGCATCGCCGCGTGGCGGCTCGCGATCGGTCTGTCGCTCGGCAGCGCGATCGCGCTCGGCCTCGCGCGCTTTTCGTATGCGCTGCTGCTGCCGCCGATGAAGGCCGATCTCGGCTGGACGTTCGCGCAGGCCGGCGCGCTGAACACGGCGAACGCGGCCGGCTACCTGGTCGGCGCACTCGCGTTTCCGTGGCTGTCGCGGCGCTGGCGCGCGGGCACGCTGCTGGCGGCCGGATGCGTGCTGACCGCGTTGCTGATGGCCGCATGCGGGCTCACGTCCGGCATGCACGCGCTGCTCGTGCAGCGGCTCGCGACCGGCGTCGGCAGCGCGCTGATCTTCATCAGCGGCGGCGTGCTGGCCGCGCGGCTCGCGTCGGCGTCGCCGCGCGATGCGGGGTTGCTGCTCGGGCTCTACTACGGCGGCACGGGATGGGGCATCGTCGCAGCGTCACTGCTCGTGCCGGCCACGCTCACGCAGGGGGAGCATGGCTGGCAGCCCGCGTGGTTCGCGCTCGCGTTCGCGTGCGTGCTGTTCTCGGCGGTGGCCGTATCGGCCGCACGCCGCATCGAGCGCGCGCACGCGGCACCGGCCGCGCCGCGTGACGGCACGGCGCCGGCCGCGACCGCGAGCCCCGTACGCTTCGCACCCGCACTGGCCGGCTACGGCCTGTTCGGCGTCGGCTATATCGGCTACATGACATTCATCGTCGCGCTGCTGCGCGGCGCGGGGATGAGCGGCACGGTGGTCGCCGCGTTCTACGTGATGCTTGGCGTCGCGACCGTCGTGTCGGCGCGGCTGTGGTCGGGGCTGCTCGACCGGATGCGCGGCGGCCAGGCGCTTGCCGTGCTCAACGCGCTGCTCGGCATCGCGACGCTGATGCCGGCGATGTTCGTGCATCCGGTGGCCGCGTTCGCGTCGGGTGTGCTGTTCGGCGCGACGTTCCTGTCGGCCGTCGCGTCGACGACGGCCTTCGTGCGCCACAACCTGCCGCCCGACGGCTGGGCAAAAGGGATCAGCGCGTTCACGACGGTCTTCGCATTCGGGCAGATCGCGGGGCCGGTCGCGATCGGCTGGGTGTCGGACAGTGCGGGGCTCGCGCGCGGGCTCGTGTATTCGGCGCTGACGCTGTTCGCGGGCGCCGCGCTGGCGGCCGGGCAGCGCGCGTTGCGGGCCGCCGCGTAATCACGCGCGGCACGCACCATTCACCGCATGCAGGCCGTGCGCGACACGCGATGAAACGCGCGGCTGAAGTAGATCAGGCTGTCGCCGTCGTCGCGCACGCGGATCGACGTCGCCTCGATGAACATCACCGAATGCGAGCCGACTTCCTTCATGTCGGCGATCGTGCCCTGCAGGCTCGCGAGCGCGTCGCGCAGCACCGGCACGTCCTGCTCGCCGCGATCCCACACGGGCAGCTCGAAGCGCCGGTCCATCGGCAGGTCGGTCAGCCCCGCGAAATGCCGCGCGAGTGGCTCATGCTCGGCCGGCAGCACGTTGATGCAGACGTGGCGGTTGCGTTCGAACGTCGCACGCATCGCGCTCGACCGGTTGAGGCACACGAGCAGCGTCGGCGGCGTATCGGTGACGGAACACACGGCGCTCGCGGTGATTCCGCAGCGGCCGTGCGGCCCGGCGGTGGTGATCACGTTGACGGCCGCGCCGAGGTGGGCCATCGCTTGCCGGAAGGCCTTCTGCGCGTCGGTCGGCTCGACGCGTGCCGGGCGCTGGATATCGGTCGTGGAAGACATGGACGCTCCTGAGTGGACGAAAGCGGCGATCGAGCGGCGCTGCCGGTGCAGCGCCGGATCGCCGACGATGACCCAAGCGTACGTCGCGAAAATGCCGGCTGCCATTCGCACGATTGACGATCGAGATGGCGTTCTCGCCAACGCGTCTAAAGGTTCTACCTAGATGCGCGCCGTACCGCGCGAAAAAAAGCGCGATTGCGCGTTCGAGCGGCCCGTGAAGGGGTGTTCAGCGGGTTTTCGGCTCGTTATGATGTGCCGCACATCCCCAGCGAACGACGCGCGCGACGCGCCGGCAACCGGCCCCGTATGCGGCGCGTACGATACCCATACCGATATTCCGCGAGACATCCGCGATGACGTCACCCGCACCGATCGTATACATCGTCGACGACGACAACGGCATGCGGACATCGCTCGCGTGGCTGCTCGAATCGGTCGGCATCGCGTCCGAAGGGTTCGCGAACGCGACCGATTTTCTCGCGCGCTTCGACGTGAACCTGCCCGCGTGCCTGGTGCTCGACGTGCGGATGCCGGAGAAGAGCGGCTTCGACGTGCAGGCCGAACTGAACGCGCGTGGCGCGACGCTGCCGGTGATCTTCGTCAGCGGGCACGGCGATATCCCGATGTCCGTGCGTGCGCTGCAGAACGGCGCGATCGATTTCGTCGAGAAGCCGTACAACTCGCAGCAGATGCTCGAGCGCGTGCAACGCGCGCTACGGCTCGCGCAGCAGCGGCATGCGGTGAGCCGGCGTCATCGCGAGCTGCGCCAGCGGCTCGATGCGCTGACCGCGCGCGAGAAGGAAGTGCTGCGCGGCGTGGTGGACGGCAAGGGCAGCAAGCAGATCGCGGCGGATCTGTCGATCAGCGTGAAGACCGTCGACGTGCATCGCGCGAGCATCAAGGAGAAGCTCGGCGCGACGTCGATCGCCGCGCTCGTGCGCGACGTGATGGTCGTGTGGGGCGACGACGGGGAGCCGTCGCGATAGGGACTGCCGGCGGCGCGGCGAGGCGCTCCACGCAGCGCTCAGCGCATGTACAACCCGCCGTTGATGTCCCAGCACGCACCGTTCGCGAAATGCGCGTCGCCCGACGCGAGCAGCAGGGCGGCATCCGCCACGAAGCCGGCCGAGCCGAGCTTGCCGCCCGGCAGGCTCGCGAGCACCTGGCGCAGCTTCTCCGGCGCGACGCTTTCATACACGATCGGCAGATCGAGCGGGCCCGGCGAGATCGCGTTGACGGTCACGCCCTGCGCGGCGAGATCGCGCGCGAACACCTTGGTCAGCGTCAGCGTGCCACCCTTCGCGGCTGCGTAGTGCGCACCCGTCGCCGAGCCGCCGTTCTGCCCGGCGAGTGACGCGATGTTGACGATGCGGCCCGCGCCGCGCGTCGCGAAGTACTGACCGAACACCTGGCAGCCGAACAGCACGCTGCGCAGGTTCACGTCGATCACCTGGTCGAACTGCTCGGCCGTGATCTCCATCGCGGGCACGACCTTCGATGCGCCCGCGTTGTTCACGAGTACGTCGATCGTGCCCCAGCGCGCGACGAGCGCATCGCGCGCGGCTTCGAAATCGCGTTTGGACGTGACGTCGAGCGGCAGCGCGATCGCGCGTTCGCCGCGCGGGTCGAGTGCGCGTGCATGCGCGTGAATGGCGTCGGCGGCGATATCGGCCAGCGCGACGCGATAGCCGGCTGCATGAAAACGTTCGGCGATGACGGCGCCGAGCCCGCGCGCGGCGCCGGTGACGAGGACGACTCGGTCTGACATGGTGCGTGATTCCCTGGTTCGCGAGCGCGTGCCGGGTGCGGCCGCGCCCGCATCGTGGTTCATGCGGCGAGTGCCGCTTCGAAGTGTGCCGCGATCGCGCAGACCTGCTCGTCCGCGCCCTTGCGCCCGACGATCTGCAGGCCGGCCTTCAGCGGCGAACCGGCCAGCGGCAGCGGCAGGCTGAGCGCCGGATGGCCGCTCAGGTTGAATGGCCGGATCAGCGACGACATCGCGATCACCGATACGCCGTCGCGCGCCTGCTGCAGCGTGATCGGCAGCGCGGGCAACGTCGGCAGCACGAGCACGTCCGCGTGTTCGAGCGCGGCGTCGACCTGCGCGGTGAAGCGTGCGCGGACGGCTTCGGCTTCTTTCAATGCTGCGGGCGTGGTCGTTGCGGCCGCACGCAATCGCGCATCGAGGTCGGCGCCGAGCTTGCCGGTCGCGACCAGATGGCCGAACGCGCGGGACGTTTCCGCGTTGATCACGGTGAGCCCTGCCGCGAACGACGCCGGCATTTCGTCGAGCACGGCCGCGTGCGCGTGCAGGCCCGATGCGCGCACGGCCGCGTCGAGCGCGGCGGCGATGGCCGGATCGGCGTCGATCGTGATGTGCGCGACCGTGCAGCCTGCGGCGGAGGCCGCCGCTTGCGTAGGGTCGAAGCCCGGCGCGATCGCGGCCATCACCGCGGCCAGCGTGCGGATATCGCGCGCGAACGGCCCGACGCAATCGAGCGTCGTTGCGGCAGGCGCGACGCCGCGCCGCGATACGCGGCCGAACGTCGGCTTCATCCCGGCCACGCCGCAGCAGGCGGCCGGCCCGCGGATCGAGCCGCCCGTATCGGTGCCGAGCGCCGCATCGACCGTGCTGAGCCCGACGAGCGAAGCGGACCCGCTCGACGAGCCGCCCGGAATGCGCGTCGCGTCCTGCGGATTGACGGGCGTGCCCGTGTAGTCGTTGATGCCGGTCATGCCGAACGCGAGCTCGTGCATGTTCGCCTTGCCGGCAATCTGCCAGCCTGCGTCGAGCAGCAGGCGGACGACGTCCGCGTGCCGAGGGGCCGGCGCTGCATCGGCGAGCGCACGGCTTGCCGCGCGGGTCGGATGGCCGGCGATGTCGATCGTGTCCTTGATCGCGATCGTGGGGCCGGGGCCGCCGAGCGTGAAGGGGTCGATGAAGCCTGTCATGGTCGGTATCGTGAGCAAGCGTTGGAAAGCGTCAGGACCGTGGCGCGGCGGCGAGCGGCCACGGGCCGTCGAGCACGCGTTCGGTGCGGAAATGGCGGATCAGCCACGCAGAGCCGTCGCCGGCCGGCGTGAAATCGACGGTCAGCCGCGCGGCGATCAGTTCGGCCGCGCCGTCCGCGTAGCGCGATGCCTGCAGCATGATCCAGCGGCCGCGTGCGCTTGCGTGACCGGCATCGATCTCGATCGACTCCGACGTCAGGAAGTGCAGGTTCGCCGAGAAGTGCGGATCGGGCGGCAGGTAGCGGCCCAGCATCGCGACGATCGCGGCCGTGCCTTCGAGGCGGCCGAACTTGCGCGCATACTGCGGGCCGACGCCTTCCCACACGGCATCGGGCGCGAACAGATCGGCGAGCGACGGGCCGTCGCCGGCATCCTCGGGCACGTCGCACAGCGCCATGTAGCGCGTGATCGTCGCGCGCACCGCGCGCTCGGCGTCGAGCGCTGCCAGACGCTGCGCGAGCGCGTCGATCAGGCCGGGAGACAGGTCGGTCATCGCGCGCCTCACGCCGCGGGTTTCGCGGCCGGCGGCACCGTCAGCGCACGGCCGACGCGCGCTTCGATCTTGCCGTAGCGCCACAGGTTGTATTCGCCGACCGGCGTCGTGCGATACAGGTTGCACACGGCGACCGTCGTGTCGAAGTCGGCGACGTCGGCCATGATGTAGAAGGTCCACGGTGCGCCGTCGGCCTGGCCGACCACGAGGCGGTCGTCGTCCATCACGCCGAGCACGCGCACGCCGGGCATCGCTTCGACGGCGGCGAGCATCGCGCCGTACGCCTGCCACACTTCGCCGATCTTCTCGCGCGGCAGGTCGAAGAAGTTTTGCGACACGCCACAGCAGAACAGGACGCGCAGCGGCAGCGGATTCGAATCGGACATGCGAGGTTCTCCAGAGGAATCGGGTGAATGCACGGGCCGGCCGGCGAGGGGGCTTCGACATCGGCATCGGCGTCATGCACGTTCAGACAAACAGCGTTGGCCGGAAGCCGGTTACAGATAGCCGGGAAACGGCGTGACGCCGGTGAACACCGCGCCGGCGCCGTCGAAGTTGCCTTCGGCGAGAAACGCGTGCTGCGTGACGACCATCGCGTCGCGCAGCAGCCGCTGCAACGGATGCGACCGGTAGATCGCCGCCGTGCCGCCGAGCCGGTACGCGCGTTCGACGACGCTCGCGCCTTCGCGAGCGATCTGCGTGGCCGCGAGCCGCAACAGGCTGACCTGGTCGGGCGTCACGGGGCGGCCCGCGAGAATCGATTGCCACACCGTATCGGTGGCGTCGTAGAAGAACCCGCGCGCGGAGCGCAGCTGCGCTTCGGCTTTCGCGAGCTCGATGCGGAAGTACGCGCGATCGGCGAGGCGCGGTGCGCCGGTCGTCGTCTGGCGGCCGCCCGACATGCGGTTCGCGACGTCGAGCGCCGCGCGTGCGAGGCCGAGGTTCACGACGGCCAGAACCTGCGCGGCATACGCGACGGTCGGATAGCGGTACAGCGGCTCGTCGACGGTCGGTTCGCCGCCGCGCACGAAGGTCCACGCTTCGGGCACGAAGCGGTCGTTGACGCGCAGGTCGTGGCTGCCGGTGCCCTGCATGCCGACCACGCTCCAGTTCTCGACGATCTCGACCTGATCGGCGCGGAACACGGCCGTGCGCGGCTTGTTCGGCGCGGCGTCGTGCGCACCCTGCACGGCGATGCCGACGCCGAGCCAGTCGGCCCCCTTGCAGCCGCTCGCGAATTTCCACGTGCCGTTCACGCGCCAGCCGCCGGGCGCGGGCTGGGCCGGCTGCACCGGGAACAGGCCGCCGGCGAACACCTGGTCGGGGCCGCTCGCATACAGCTCGGCCTGGGTGTCAAGCGGCAGCGCGGCGAGATACACGTTGGCGGAGCCGAAGCTCGCGACCCACGCGGCCGAGCCGTCGGCGGTCGCGATCCGTTCGATCATGTCGAGGAACGCGGCCGGCGCGAGCGCGTCGCCGCCGAAGCGGCGCGGCGTGCCCGCGCGATAGATGCCGGCCTGCTTGAACAGCGCGATCACGTCGCGCGGCACGTGCGACAGGCGGTCGAATTCTTCGCGGCGCGCGGCGACGGTCTCGATCACGGCGTCGAGCGGCGACAGCCGGGCGGCCGGTTCGCTGGCCGCGTGAGGGGCGCTCGGCTCGGTATGGAGGGCGAGGGCGGCGTGGGTCATGGCTGTCTCCTGGGGCGGATCGGGGTTCGAATGCGGGGTGGTCACGTCGATGCAGCCAGTCTAGAAACGCCGAAAACGCGCGGCAATTGGTGCGTTGGGCCGTGCGACTGGTGACATTCCGCGCCGCACTAAAGAAATCTTCAGGTGCGGGCGGCGCGCGCCGGTGCTATGTTGGGTTGCCGGCCGTGCGATGCCGCGCGGCCTCATCCGACGCCGATCATGAGTTTCCCCGACGAAGACGATTTCCACCGGCTGCTCGACGCGCTGACGACCTGCGTGCTGCTGCACGACGCGCACACCAGGGCGATCGTGTGGGCGAACCGCGCCGCGTGCATCGCGCTCGGTTTTTCCGTCGAGGAACTGCTGCCGCTGAAGGCGCCGGACATGACGCGCCCCGAACCGAAATACCGGCGCGAGATCGCGGTGAGCGCGTGGGACCGCGCGCGCGTCGACGGTCCGCAGGTGTACGAGTGGTGCTACCGGTCGCGCACGGGTGTCGACATGCTGTCCGAGGCGACCGCCACCTACGTGCCGCTGCGCGGGCGCGACGTCGTGATGGTGCAGTTCCGCGACATCAGCGCGGAAGAGGCGGTGCGCCAGCAGTTGCGCCGCTACGAGGCGCGGCTGCGCGAATTCATGCAGGATCTCGACGAAGGCATCGCGGTCGTGACGCCGCACGGCGGCGTACAGTTCATCAGCGAGTCGGGCCGCCGCGTGCTCGGCCTCGCGCCCGACGAAGCCCCCGGCGAGGTGCTCGACTACTGTTCCGAGGCCGATCGCGACCGGCTCGTCGCGCAACTGCGCGATGCGCCGTCCGCGTACCCGTCCACGCCGCAGCGCTACCGGATCGTGCGGCGCGACGGCTCGCCATGCTGGCTGCGCATCCTGTGCCGGCAAGTCGAGATCGAGGGCGATCTCGACGGGCTGCTCGTGCAGTTCCGCGACGTGAGCGACGAAGTCGCGATCGAGGACGCGCGCCGCGTCGAGGCGCGCATGCTCGAACACGCGGGCCGTTACAACGCGATGGGCGAGATGGCGAGCGTGATCGCGCACGAGCTGAGCCAGCCGCTCGCGGCCGTGCGCAATTTCATCGAGGGGGCGGTGCAGCGGCTGAGCGCGCGCGGCGCCATCGACGACGCGATCTGGGGGCTGCGCGGCGCGGACCGGCAGGCCGAGCATGCGGCGCTGATCATCAAGAGCGTGCGCGAGTTCATCGTGAAGCGCGAGCCGGTCGTCGCGCTCGCCGACCTGCGCGACATTCTCGCGGACGTCGCGTACTTCATCGAGCTGCGCGCGAAGGAGGCCGGCGTGACGGTCACGATCGTACAGGCCGATGCGCCGCTGCCGATCCGCTGCGAGCGCGTGCTGATCGGGCAGGTGATCCTGAATCTCGCGTTCAATGCGATCGAGGCGTTCGCCGGTTGCGAACGTGTGCCGCGCATGCTGACGCTCGGCACCGCGAACGTTGGCGGGCACGCCGAGCTGCGCGCGATCGACAACGGCCCGGGGATCGCGATGGGCGCGCACGACCGGCTGTTCGACGGCTTCTCGTCGTCGAAGGCCGGCGGCAACGGGATCGGGTTGTCGTTGTGCAAGAGCATCGTGACGCGCCACGGCGGCCGGATCGGTGCGAGCCCGGCCGATGGCGGCGGGCTCGACTGCCGCGTGACGCTGCCGCTCGCCGGAACGCACGCATAACGGCTGCGTCGCGTCACGCCCGGGCAGCGACGCGCGGCGCATGATCAGCGCCCCAGCGCCCGCGCGGTCTGGCCGCCGATGCCGAAGTCGGTATTCGGGATGTCCTTGATGATCACGCGTGTGGCCTGCAGCGGCGCGTCGAGCACGTTCGCGCCGGCGTCGGACAACGCGGCGATCAGCGCGCGCTTTTGTTCATCGGTGCGGCCGGCGATCAGGATCGCGACGATCACCGGCAGCGACGGCGGCGCGCCGTCCGCGGCGCTGCGGCCGCCGAGGCCGATGTGCGTTGCGGGCAATTCGGTGAGCAGCACGCGCACCGATTCGATCGGTGCGCCGATCGCATCGACGGTCGCACCCGTCAGCCGCGCGATCAGCTCGGCCTTGCGGGCGTCGTCGTGGCCGGCCGGCAGGAAAACCTCGAGTGTGGGCATGGTCGTCCGGAAAGGTGAAGGTTGCCGGTTCACCATTGCACTTGCAGCGGCGAACCGGCCACGGCTTACAGCAGGAAGCCGATCGCGCTGAGCGCTTCGGTCGAATCGATCAGGCGCACGACCTTCTCGGCGATCCGCATCTCGCCTTCGGCATCGACGTGCAGCTTGTGCGTGACATCGGCCGCGAACAGCGTCGCGACGCCGCGCTTGTATGCGACGACGACCTGCGCCGACTTCAGCTCGACGGTATCGGCGCTGCCGCTTTCCAGCGTGAAGCGCGACACGGTGCGCACCGTGCGCGCGGCGTCGGTCGCCGATGCCGAATAGCCGGACACCATCCGCTGCACGCGCTTCTCGCGCATGTCCTGGTCGTCGAACACGTAGTTCAGCGTTGCGGCGAAGTCGGTCGTATCGGGTTCGATCGGCACCACGTAGTGGCCGGCCGGATCCCACAGGTCGAGCCACGCGCGATAGTCGCGGCGGTCGAGCATCTCGGCTTCGCGCCACACGAATTCGACCGCGCGGGCGAAGGTCTGCTCGGAAAAGAGGGCGTTGCGGTCGTCCATCATTGTTGCTCCATCATCTTGCGCCATTGCCGGTAGGCCTCGCGCATGCCGGTTTCGTCGGTCGCATGGGCGGTCGTTTCGCCGTTCGCGGCGGTCGTCTCGCGGTTCAGCCCGCGATTCACGAGGATCGGCACGTCGGGGCCCGCATGCGCGCCGCGCTGCACGCGCTCCCATGCTTCCGCGTCGTCGGGGCTGCCGAAACCGAACGGGCCCTGGAAGTGCTCGTGGATGCGCAGCCGCTCGCGGTTCGCTTCGTCGGGGCCGCCGTCCATCGCGAGCGCGACGTGACGGATCTCGGTTTCGTTCGCCGAGATCGGCCGCAGCACGCGGAAGAACGCCATCGACAGCGCAAGGTTCGGGAACAGGTTCAGGTTGAAGCCGACGCCCATCAGCGAGCGCACGATGCGGCGCACTGCTTCCGGCGCGTGGCGCTCGGCGAGCTTCGCCGCGAGCGGCGCGAAGCGTTCGGGTAGCGGCGCGCCGTCGTCGTCGTCCAGGTCGATCAGCTCGGGCATCAGCACCGCGAGGCTGTGGCCGTTGCCGAGCCCGCGGCAGAACGCATCCTCGCTCGTCATGAAGCGCGTGATCGCGGCGGCTGTCTCGTCGTCGATCGACTTCATCCACGACTTGTGCACGACCGGGAAGTGATAGAGGTCGGTCGTGTTCTCGAGCTGGATCTTCCAGTTGCCCTTGAACTTGAACTTGTGCTCGCCGTTCGCCTTGATCGGGTAGCCGGCGCCCTGTTTCATGAACAGGTCGATCCACGGCTTCGCGCCGCCGAGGAAATCCTCGAGCGGTTCGATGTCGTCGTTGAAGCTCGCGAAGATCAGCCCCTGGTACACGCCGACGCGCAGCTTCACGAGCGGCAGGTCGCCTTTCTCGCACACGCCTTCGTAGCCGTCGCCGTAGGGCAGCGCGCGCAGCGTGCCGTCGAGCGCGTAGGACCAGCTGTGATACGGGCACGTGAAGCCCTTCGCGTTGCCCTTGTGCGATTCGCACACGGTCGCGCCGCGATGGCGGCAGCGGTTCTGCAGCACGTTGATTTCGCCGCTCTTGTCGCGCACGACGATCACCGGCTGGCGGCCGATCGTCGTCGTGATGAAGTCGCCCGGGTTCGGCAGCTCGCTTGCGTGCGCGACCCAGATCCAGGTGCGGTAGAAGATGCGGTCGAGCTCGGCTTCGAACAGCGCGGGATCGTGATACATCGCGGGTGCGATGCGGTCGGGTTGCGCGAGACCATGCAGCGCGCGGGTGTCGATCGTCTGGCAGGAAATGTCGCTCATCGTTGTCGTGGGGAAAGCGTCGTGAAATCGGGCCGCGCAGCGCGCGGTGTCGAATGCCCAGTCTCGTCTCCCGCTACATATCCGTCAAATTGATCTAAAATTGGCCGATCAATAAATTCGGCAAATAATGGAGGTTGCGATGACTTCGGTCGATCATCTCGATCTGAACCTGTTGCGCGTATTCCAGGCCATCGTCGAGGAGCGCAACCTGACGAAGGCCGGCGAGCGGCTCGCGCTGTCGCAGCCGGCCGTCAGCTATTCGCTCGGCCGGTTGCGCACGCTGTTCGACGATCCGCTGTTCGTGCGCACGCGCTCGGGCATGCAGCCCACACCGGTCGCGCTGGAACTGGCCGGCATCGTCGGCAAGGCGCTCGACATGGTGCGCGTGGCGCTGCGCTACGCGGAGCGCTTCGACCCGGCCACCAGCACGCGCACGTTCCGGCTGTCGTTGTCGGATGCGGGCGAGATGGCGTACCTGCCGGCGATCTGCCAGGCGCTGCGCGAGCGCGCGCCGCGCGTGACGCTGAGCGTGCAGCCGCTGCCGGTGGAGGAGATCGAGGAAGCGCTGCGCGCGAGCCGGCTGGATTTCGCGATCGGCAACCTGCCGGAGCTGATGCCGCGCACGCGCCACCAGGTGCTGTTCGAGGAAACCTACGTGTGCATGACGGGCCGCCGGCGCGGGGTGCCGAGCGGCACGGCGCTGAGCCTCGACCAGTTCGTGCGCGCCGCGCATGTCAACGTGAAATCGGTCGAGCACAGCCACCACGCGCTCGACGATGCGCTGCGCGCGCAGGGCGTGGGCCGCAACATCGCGCTCGAAGTGCCGCACTTCGTCGCGCTGCCGAGCGTCCTGTCGGTCACGGACCTGTACGCGACGCTGCCGAAGCGGCTCGCGCAGATCCTGAACCGCGGCAACGCGTTCCGGCTTTATGAACTGCCCGTCACGCTGCCGCCCGCGCCGGTGACGATGCACTGGCATGAGCATTTCCATGAAGACGAGGGCAACGCGTGGATGCGCAACCTGCTGGCCGAGCTCGTCGAGCGTTTCGACGACGCGTGATCCATGAGGGCGAAGGCAATGCACGAGTGCGCGCGTTGCTGGCGGAGCGCGTCGAGCGATTGGGCGACGCGTGACCCACGAGGCGGAGGCAATGCGTGAGTGCGCGTATTGCTGGCGGAGCTCGTGGAGCGATTGGGCGACGCGTGGCCCACGAGGCGAAGGCCACGCGTGAGTGCACGCGTGGCTGGCGGAGGGCATCGAGCGGTTCGACGACCCGAGACGTCCCGAGCGAGCGCGACGCGCGACGCGTGCCGCGTGCGTCAGAGATCGAGAACGAGCACCGCCGAGCGCGCACGCGACACGCAGCAGCAGATCACCGTGTTGCTCGCGCGCTCGGCCTTGCTGAGACAGTGGTCGCGATGATCGGGCTCGCCGTCGATGACGGGCACCATGCAGGTGCCGCACACGCCTTCGCCGCATGACGTGTCGACCGCGATGCCGATGCGCGCGAGTGCGTCGACGATCGACGTGTCGGGCGTGACGCGTACCGATTGTCCGCTGCGCTGCAGGCGCACTTCGAAGCCATCGGCCGGGCTGGCGCCCGCATCGGTATTGCCCGCATCGGCGGCGGCCGGTTCCGCCGCGAAGCGCTCGAGATGGATCGACTCGTCGGGCAGGCGGGTCGCGGCTGCCGCGACGACCGCATCCATGAACGGCCCCGGGCCGCACGTATAGACGTGTGCATGCGCGTCGACCGATTCGACGCAGCGGCCCAGCTCGGCCGCGAGCGCGGCGGGCTCGATCCCGTAGTGGAACGTCACGCGCGACGCGAACGGCTCGGCCGACAGTTCGGCGACGAAGGCCGCGTGCTCGCGGCTGCGTGCGAAGTAGTGCAGCCGATAGCGCGCGCCGCGCTTGTGCAGCGCATACGCCATTGACAGCAGCGGCGTGATGCCGATGCCGGCCGCGATCAGCAGGTGCTCGCTCGCGTCGTCCGCCAGGCGAAACAGGTTGCGCGGCGCGCCGATCGACAACTCGGCGCCGACTTGCACGTCGTCGTGCAGCGAACGCGAGCCGCCGCGCGACTGCGCCTCCTTCTTCACCGCGAACAGGTAGCTGCCGCGCTCGTCGGGGTTGCCGCACAGCGAGTACTGCCGCGTGATGCCGGACGGCGCGGTGACGTCGATATGGGCGCCCGGTTCGTATGCGTCGAACGGCTGGCCGTCGACGCGCGAAACCCGGAAACAGCGGATGTCCTGCGCCGCGTCGATCAGCGCGTCGATCCGGACTTGGTGGCGGTTCGCTTGCATGGGTCAATTCGTGGGGTAGGGAGAACGCGGCGCGGCAGATGCCGCGCCGTCATGCGATCGAGAATAGGGATGGGCATCGCATAAATCAAATCGATTAAAAATCGATGGCGTAATCAATGGCATGGATGATGGTTGGGCGACCGATTGGGCCCGGTCGCGTCCGGTGTTCAACGCGCGGCGATCGCGTTGCCGGTCTCGGCCGCCTGCGGCGCGGCTGCCGACGCATGGCCGCGTTCGCGATCGAGGCTGCGGCGATAGTGCCGGCACCCGGCGGCGAGCAGCAGCGCGGCGAGCGTGGCCGCCGCGACGTTGACGATCGACATCGAATGGCCGACCGCCGCCGGCGCGCCGAACACACGGTCGGTGAACAGCGCGACGACGGTCGTGCCGATGCCGAGCGCGATCAGGTTCGACACGAGCAGGAACAGCGCGGAGATCTGCGCGCGCATCTGGTTCGGCGCGAGCGTCTGCATCGCGGCGGTCGAGGTCGGCATCGGGAACGACGCGAAGAACATCGCGACGACCAGCGTCGCGAGCGAGGCGGGCAGCGAGTCGAGCTGCGTGAACAGCGTCGCGGGGATCGCCATGCACGCGGCGCCGATTGCGCCGGCGCGCATCGGCGCGTCTTCGCGGCCGCGTCGCAGCAGCCAGTCGTTGAGCCAGCCGCCGCAGAACACGCCGGCCGTGTTCGCGACCAGCAGCACGATGCCGAGCGTGTAGCCGGCTTCGACGGCCGTCATCCCGAATCGGCGGATATAGAACGCGGGCGTCCAGCTCAGCAGGCAGTACAGCGTCATCGCGTAGAACGAGAAGCCCAGGTAGTGGCACGAAAAGGTCGCGCGATGCGTGCCGACGAAGCGCAGCGAATCGCGCATCGACACGCGCCGCACGGCGCCCGAGCGATCCTGCGCGAGCCCCTTGCGCTGCGGGTCGCGCACGGTCGCGGCGAACAGCAGCGCCACGAAGATCCCCGGCAGCCCGACGATCAGGAACGTGACCTGCCACGCATGCACCTGCCCGACCACCGGCAGCGTGAACGCGCTCGCATGCTTGAGCAGCGCGATCACGTAGCCGCCGATCAGGAACGCGACGCCGCCGCCGATGAACGAGCCGAGCGAATACACGGCGATCGCGCGCCCGAGTTTCTCCTTCGGGAAGGAGTCGGCGAGCATCGAATACGCGCCGGGCGACAGCGCGGCTTCGCCGACGCCCACGCCCATGCGCGCGATGAACATCTGCACGAAATGCTGGCTGAGCCCGCACGCGGCGGTCGCGACGCTCCACAGCGCGATGCCGAGCGAGATGATCCGCGGCCGCGCGTAACGGTCGGCGAGATAGGCGACGGGCAGCCCCATCACCGCATAGAACAGCGAGAACGCGAAGCCGTTCAGCAGGCTGAACTGCGTGTCGGACAGGTGCAGGTCGCGCTTGATCGGCTCGATCATCAGCACGAGGACCTGACGGTCGACGAACGAAAAGATGTACGCGAGCATGCAGATGACGACGACATACCATTCGTACGTATAGCGCTTGCCGTCGGCAGCGCGGGCCGTGGATGCGGACATGCGGATTCTCCAGGAGCGGGCGGGGGAAAAGCGCGGCAGCGGCCTTGCGGGCCGGGCGCCGTCGCGGCGCGAAAGCGTGCGGGGGCACGTGTCGGAGACGCAGCGTAGTCGGCCAAATTCGGCCGCCATAGCCGGAGTGACGGCCGCACCACACGGGCATTTACCGACCCGGATAAAGAAAACACCAGGGTTGCGCGCGCCGGCCGCCGCGCAGCGCGCTTGCGGCGGGGCGCGCGCGCATCATGCGGCGCATCTATAAGCGTTATAGAGCGCATTGCGTCGACGTCCGAAATTGTCGTTCCTAGACTCGGCCCGTTTTTGATCGGCAGCGTTGGCCCTTCGCGGCGAACGCGCTTCACACCACGCGGCGCGACGCCGACCGGCGCCGGACTCTCTACGGGACGATGACGATGAACCAACCGAACGGGCGGGCCGACCGGCTTGCCGTACCGCTTGCCGCGCTGCTTGCCTGCGCGGCGCTGCCCGCATTCGCACAATCGAGCGTGACGCTCTACGGTCGCGTCGACACCGCGATCGAATACGCGAACGCGGGGCCGAACCACGTGACGCGCATGGGCAGCGGCAACCTGTTCGCATCGCAGTGGGGGCTGAAGGGCGTCGAGGATCTCGGCGGCGGCTACGCGACGATCTTCAAGCTGGAGGACGGCTTCAATGCGGCAAGCGGCGCGCTGTCGAACAGCAGCGCACTGTTCGGCCGCGAGGCGTGGGTCGGCGTCACGGGGCCGTTCGGCGGCGTGCAGTTCGGCGAGCTTTACACGATCCTGCACACGACGCTCGTCACGTACAGCCTGCCCGGCCTCGGCGCAGGGCTCGCCTGGGGCAATGCGACGAACAACTTCGTCGGGCCCGCGTTCCTGCGCGTGCGCAACTCGCTGCGCTACACGTCGCCGCGCTACGCGGGCTTCATGCTGCGCGCGATGGCCGCGCGCGGCACCAACGGCGCGGCCGGGCAGCCGGCGACGCTCGGCGATACGTACGGCGCCGGGCTCAACTACGTGCGCGGCGCCCTGTCGGTCGACGTCGACTACATGCAGCAGAAGTTCAGCCCGGTGGCCGCGGCCGCGCTCGGCGACACGAGCCCGGCCGCGAACGGCAACTACACGCTGGGCGCGATTTCGTACGATTTCAGCGTCGTGAAGGTTGCCGCGCTGTACATGCGCCATCGTGGCGGCCCCGACGTCGCGACCGCGATCGACAGCCAGAGCGCGTATCCGCACAGCGACATCATGGAGCTGAGCGCGACGGTGCCGATCGGGCGCGCGTCGCTGCTGCTGAGCGTCGGCCATTATCGAAAGGTCGCGGACAGCGACGGCAACGCCGATTCGTACGGCATCCGCTTCGACTATCCGCTGTCGAAGCGCACGGTGTTGTACACGGGCGCCGCGATGGTGCGCAACGGTGCGCATGCACGCTTCGTCGTCAACGGCGCGGCGGGTGGCGGCGTGGCGGTCGCCCAGCCCGGCGCGACCGCCAGTTCGATCGTCGCGGGCATGCTCACGTCGTTCTGACCGGCCCGCACCGGTGCCCGCTTGCGCCGCTCGGGCCGCCCGCCCCGTTACGCGCAGGCGGGCGGCTGCGGCGCGAGCCATGCGTCGAACGGCGCCAGCTCGCCGATGTTGAACAGCTCGAGCAGCAGCGCACGCAGCCAGCGATGGCCGGGGTCGGCGTCGAAGCGCCGGTGCCAGTATGCGTTGACGGCCCATTCGCCGGCGCCGGCGATCTCGTACAGCGCGCACGGCTGCCGCGCCGCGAACGTGATCGCGATCGTCTCCGGCAGGATCAGCGCATAGTCGCCGTCCTGCAGCAGCGCGGGCACCACCATGAAATCGGGCAGCGCCGCGCGCACGCGCGGCATCAGTCCGTGCCGTTCCAGCAACTGCATCGATTGCGGATGCGACGTGACCGCGACGAAGCGCAGCGTATCGGGCGCTTCGCCATCGAGCACGTAGTCGTCGGGCAGCGCGACGCGCCGCGCGGTGCGGCGCGGCATCAGCAGCACGCAGCGCTCGTGCAGCAGCGCGGTGCGCTGGAAGTGGCTCGACGCATCGGCGAAATGCCCGAGCGCGAAGTCGATGCGCCCCGATTCGAGTGCGACGTTGAGCTGGCATTCGTCGACGTGCAGCGTCTCGATCACGGCGCCCGGCGCACGCCGGTCGAACGCGGCGAGCAGCGTCGGCAGGAACGCGCTCGCCGCGAAATCGCTCATGTGCAGGCGGAACACGCGCTGCGTGCTGTCGGGCGTGAAGCGCGAGCCTTCGTCGAGCACGTCCTGCAGGATCGCGAGCGCCTTGTCGACCGACAAGGCGAGCCGCTGCGCGCGCGGCGTCGGCTCGACGCCGGTGCCGGTGCGCACGAACAGCGCGTCGCGGAACATCAGCCGCAGCCGGCCGAGCGCGTGGCTGACGGACGGCTGCGTGACGCCGAGCCGCAGCGCCGCACGGCCGACGTGCCGCTCCTCGTAGACCGCGCGAAACGTCTTCAGCAAGTTGAGATCGAGATCCTGCACGCGCAGTTCGGACGGGTCGTTGTCGTGCGGTGCGGATTCGGCGCGGGCCGGGGCCGCCGGGCGGCCGGTTGCGGCGTGCGTCATCGGGGTTGCCTCGCGGTGACGGAAGGCGCGTGGCCGTAACGCCGCGCATACGCCTTCGCGAAATGGCCGAAGCCATGGATGCCGTGTGCGATCAGCACGTCGGTCACGCTGCGCGCGTCGCCGCATTGCAGCGCCGCGTGCACGGCGGCGAGCCGGCATTCGCGCACGTACGCGGCCGGCGTGGTGTGCAGGAACGCGCGGAACGCGTGCTGCAGCGTGCGCGGCGCCACGCCCGCGACCGCCGCGAGCGTGGCGAGTGTGAGCGGTTCGCCCAAGTGCGCGTCGACGTGAGCGCATGCGCGACGCACGTGGGCCGGTAGCGGCGGTTTGCCGCGCGCGAGCGCATCGCTGTACGAATGCGGCAGGTGGGTGAGCAGCAGCGACATCAGCCATGCGGTGAGGTCGGCGCCGAAGGTCGTCGCGGCCGTACCGATGTCCGGCTGCGCGCCGAGCCGGCACAGGTATTCGAAAGTCGGCAGCAGGCGCGTGGCGCCCGTGCCGGCGCCGCCGGCCGCGAGATCGAACTGCAGCGGCCGCGCGAGCGTGGCCTGCAGCATGTCCTGCAGCTTGCGTTCGAGCGCGCCGCGTTCGAGCCGCAGCACGAGGTTGCGGCAATCGGGGCTCGTGCTCAGCCGGCTGGTGAGCGCGGGCGACGACACGGTCAGCTCGCCGGGGCCGGCGCGCGCGACGACGTTGCCGGCCTGCAACTCGCATGCGCCGGCAAGCGTCAGCCTGAACAGGAAATGATCGGCATCGCCGCCGAAATCGATGTGCGTCTCGCGGCCGTAGCAGAGTTCGAGCAGCGCGCCGTGATGCAGCGGCACTTCGTACAGCTCCGCATGAAACGGATCGCGGTTGCGTGCAGCCATCCGGTGCGGCCCGAGCCGGTGTGCGACCGCGCGTTCGACTTCGTCGGGTGCGCGCAGCGTGCCGAGCCGGTTCGGCGCATGGCGGGAAAGGGCGATATCCATTCACGGACCTCGTAGCGGATGCGGGGGCGCGGCGGCGTGCGCACCGCCGCGATTGCGTTGCGCGAACGGGCGCGCCGTTGCGCGTTTTGAAGCGACGCGGCCGGGGCGGCCGCGTAGTCTCGGAGACACTCAATCACCGGGAGAAAACGATGAAGGCATGTGTACTGGGCGGCGGCCACGGCTGCCATGCGGCGGCGATCGACCTGCTCGAGAAGGGCCACGACGTGACGTGGTGGCGGCGCGACCGCGAGCCGCATGCGCGGCTGCGTGAGCTCGGCGTGCTGAACGTGACCGACTATCGCGGCAAGCGCGCGGTGCCGCTCGGCGATGCACCGGGGGCGATCCGCCTGACCGACGATCTCGCAGCGGCAGTGCGCGGTGCGCAGCTTGTCGTGGTGCCGCTGCCTTCCACGTCGCACGACGCACTCGCCGCGCAAGTCGCGCCTTTTCTGGAGGACGGCCAGGTCGTGTTCCTGCCGCCCGGCACGTTCGGCAGCTTCGTGTTCGCACGGGCGGCGGCCGATGCCGGCAACCGTTCGCGCGTCGCATTCGCCGAGACGGGCACGCTGCCGTACCTGGTGCGCAAGCATGGCGACAACGACGTCGTGATCAGCGCCTACGCGACGCGTTTGCCGACCGGTGTCTTTCCGGCGAATGCGGCAGGCTGGGCGTTCGGCGTGCTGCGTGCGGGTTATCCGTCGGTCGAGCCGGTCGAGGATGCGTTGTCCGGTGCGCTGATGAACGCGGGGCCCGTGATCCATCCGCCGCTGATCCTGATGAACGCCGGGCCGCTCGAACACTTCGACGCGTGGGACATCCACAACGAAGGCACGCAGCCATCGATCCGTCGCGTGACGAACGCGCTGGATGCCGAACGCATCGCGGTGCGCGAAGCGCTCGGTTACCACGCACCGCATTTCCCGCTCGCGGACCACTATGCGACCGAAGGCGACGAATGGATGTACGGGCGCGGCGCGCACGGCAAGCTGACCGATAGCGGCGATTGGCGCGAGAAGATCGATTTGCGCTCCCATCGCTACATGCTCGAGGACACCCGGCTCGGGCTGTCGTTCATCGTGTCGTGCGGGCGCTGGGCCGGCGTGCAGACACCGGTCGCGCAGGGGCTGCTGAGCATCGCGAGCGCGGTCGCGGTGCGTGACCTGTATGCGGAAGGGCGCACGCTGGAGCGGCTCGGGATCGCGGCGCTGTCGAAGGACGCGATGCGTGCGCTGCTCGACGCTGGAATCGCGGGAGCGGCGGCATGAGCGCGGCCGCCGAGGTGACGCGCGTGCACGTGCTCGGCGCGGGGCGCATGGGGCAGGGGATTGCGCTCGTGTTCGCGTTCGCGGGCCTCGACGTGACGCTGATCGACTTCAAGCGGCGCGATGCGGCTGGCTGGCGAGCCTTCGACAATCGCACGCGCGACGAGATCGCAAGGCCGCTGCACGCGCAGGTCGCGCTCGGCCGCATCGATGCCGCGCAGGCCGATGCGGTCGTCGCGCGCATCGCGATCGTTGCTCGGGAGGGCGCTGCGCAAGCCGTGCGCGATGCGGACGTCGTGTTCGAGGCACTCCCCGAAGTGCTCGATGCGAAGGCCGATGCGTTGCGCTGGCTCGGCGAGCATGTCGATGCGCGTGCAACGATTGCGTCGACCACATCGACGTTCGTCGTCACCGAATTGCAGCGCCATGTCGCGCGCCCGGAGCGGATGCTGAATGCGCACTGGCTGAATCCCGCGCTGCTGATGCCGCTCGTCGAGATCAGCCGCAGCGACGCAACCGCCCAGTCGGTGGTCGATGCGCTCGCCGCGCTGCTCGAACGCGTCGGCAAGAAGCCGGTGATCTGCGGGCCTGCACCGGGCTACATCGTGCCGCGCATCCAGGCGCTCGCGATGAACGAGGCCGCGCGGATGGTCGAGGAAGGGGTGGCCAGCGCCGAGGATATCGACACGGCTATCCGCACGGGCTTCGGCCCGCGCTTTGCGGTGCTCGGGCTGCTCGAATTCATCGACTGGGGCGGCTGCGACATCCTGTATTACGCGTCGAAATATCTGGCCGGCGAGATCGGCCCGCGCTTCGCGCCGGCCGCGAGCGTCGTGCGCAACATGGACGCCGGGCGCGATGGTGTGCGCACGGGGGCCGGCTTCCACGACTATGCCGACGTGGACGTGCCTGCGTACATGCGGCAGCGGCTCGGCGAATTCGCGCGGTTGCTCGATCACCTGGGACTGGCGCCGGTGTTCGACGGCGGGCGGCGCAACCGGGGCGCATAGCTCGGACGTCGCGGCCGCGTGCGCGTGCGGCGCCACGCAAGCGCGCACGCGGCATCGTGAACCGGTGAGCCGTTCACTAGCCGGCCAGGGCGCGGGCCCCTTGCTCATGCCGTCTCACCGCGCGCGCCGGCGGCCGGTGCGGCCCGTGTCTCGCGCATCACGCACAGCGTCGCGACGGTCACGAGGCCGAGCGCAACGAGGAACAGCGACACGGGCCACGACGCCTGATAGCGCGCGAGCAGCGCAGTCGCGATCAGCGGCGACATCCCGCCCGCGAAGATCGACGCGACTTCATGCCCGAGCGCGACGCCGGAGTAACGCACCTCGGTGCTGAACAGTTCGCCGACGAGCGCGGGCAGCGTGCCGATCATCGCGCCGTGGCTCACCGCCGTGCCGACCGTGAGCGCGAGCCACACGAGCGGCGTCGCGCGCGTGTCGAGCAGCCAGAAGAACGGGAACGCGCACGCGACGAGGCTCAGCCCGCCGATCAGGTACACGGGCTTGCGGCCGATCCGGTCGGACAGCCGGCCCCACGCGAGCATCGCGCCCATCTCGACGATCATCGCGATCATCACGCCGGTCAGCATCGTGCCGTTCGGGATGCCGACGTACTTGCCGTAGACGAGCGAGAACGCGAGGAAGATGTAGGCGCCGCCGTTCTCCGCCACGCGCAGCCCCATCGCGAGGAGGATTTCCTTCGGATGGCGGCGGATGCATTCGACGATCGGCAGGTGAGTGTGCGCGCCGCGCTTGCCGGCCTGTTCGAAGTCGCGGCTTTCCGGCAGATGGCGGCGGATATAGATGCCGATCGCGAAGATCGCGATGCTCGCGAGGAACGGCAGCCGCCAGCCCCACGTGCGGAACGCGTCGTCCGGCAGCGCCTGCGCGGCGAGAAACGCGGCCGACGACAGCACGAAGCCGCCGCCCACGCCGAGCTGGCTCCACGCGGCGTAGTAGCCGCGTTGTTCCGGCGGCGCGTTCTCGCTGATCATCAGCACGCCGCCGCCCCATTCGCCGCCGGACGCGATGCCTTGCAGCAGGCGCAGCACGACGAGCGCGGCCGGCGCCCACATGCCGACCTGCGCATAGGTCGGCAGCAGGCCGATCGCGAAGGTCGACGCACCCATGATCAGCAGCGTCCACACGAGCGACGCCTTGCGCCCGTAGCGATCGCCGACGTGGCCGAACACGATCCCGCCGAGCGGTCGCGCGACGAAGCCGAGCGCGAAGGCCGCAAACGCGGCGAGGCTGCCGGCCAGCGGCGATGCGCCGGGCGGAAAGAACACATGGCCGAACACGAGCGCGGCGGCCGTGCCGTACACGAAAAAGTCATACCATTCCATCGCGTTGCCGGCGACGGAGGCGATGACGATCCGGCGCAGTTGCCGGTCGGCGAGCGGCCGGGCGGCGCTCGGGGATTGCACGGTGTCGGTCGGGACCATGGCGGACTCTGAAGGGGGCGGGCGCGTGCCGTCTTTTGCAGCCCTGCGGGCTAGTGTTGTCGGCCCCGCCGGCCCCGGTCAAATCCGCAGAAAAAGGGGCGTGTCATCACTCCCGCAAATGATGGTCGCGGCGTGCGCGGCCGTGTCCGCTGGCGCGCCGCTTGCCGCTCGATCCGGCGCGACGTTCGTCACGCTCGCCGTGCTCGTGGCGGAGATGGCCGGCAGGGTAGCCGGCATGGGCGCGGCAGGCGGATCATCGAAACCCGAATACGGCGGTCGCGGCGCGTCAATCGCACCGGCGCTCGATCCGCGGCATCAGCGACGGTAGATGAACTCCAGATCGGTCGCTTCACCGACCTTGAATTCGTACGTGCCGACACGCTCGAACCCGGCCTTCTCGTAGAAGGCGATGGCCTTCGCGTTGCCGGACCACACGCCAAGCCATACCGGTCCGGGGCGCTCCGTTGCCAGATAGCCCAGTGCGGCGTCGAACAGGGCGCGCCCGGCGCCGGTCCCTTGCGTCCCTCGCCGAAGGTAGATCTGATGGATCTCCCCCGAACCGTCCGTCACTTCCGGGTGAGGAAGCTTGCACGGCCCCGCGTGCGCATACCCCACCAGCTGGCCGTCGTCGCTTTCGGCGACCCACGTGCGGCACTGGGGATCGTTGAGCTGGCCCGTGATCGTTTCCACCGAGTAGGTTCGGGCCTCGTAAGCGGCCAGATCGTGTGGCGGGTAGTCGATGCCGAATCCGTCATGCAGGAAGGTTTCGCGAAACGTGTCGCGCTTCAATTCGGCAAGCGGGATGGCATCGGACGGCGTTGCAACGCGGATCAGCATGGGGGACGGCTCGGTTCGTGGGTCGGGCAGACAGTTTATCCCGGGTGACAAGAGGCTTGCGAGCGCCTGGATGGCCGGCGTGCGCGGCGTGTGACGGGCTGTTGCGCTTGACCTGATCCCCCGCACCGCAATCATGCCGATGCCGATGGTTGACCGCCGACGGACATGCTAGGATTTCCGGCAAACAACCTCGGAGACTGCCATGCCGTTCATCTGCGAAAACGTTGAATGCCGCGCCGTGCTGGCTCGCGGGCAGGTCAGGCCCCGTCAGGAGGACGTGGGGTGGTGCTTCTACTGCCCGGACTGCAACACTAGGAACGAGTTGATGCATGTCGACATGGTCGGCGGCGCCATCGAGCTGATTCAGCCGGAGCGAGCGAGCCCTCCACACAAGGTGGTTGCAACGGCCCGACCGCTGGAAGATGGCAGGTACGCGGCGCAGTTGAGCGTTCAGCGGGCGCTCACCGTGAAGGGAACGTATGCGGCTGAAGAACACTGGGATCAGCTCGGTGTATTCGGCGACGCGCAAGAGGCCGTCGAGCACGCGAGGTCGTTCGCAACCGACCTGTTGCAGCGAGCGGCATAGTCGATTTTATTCGGTCAACGAAGAAGAGGCGTCGCGCATTCATGCGTGACGCCTCTTGGTGTTATCCGTTCGTGTCCGTCAGTTGCGGATATCGAACGAGAAATACTTCTTCGAGATTCGCTGGTACACCCCCGTCCTGGATCAGGCTCGCAAGCGCCTGGTTGATCGACGTGCACAGCGTGTCGTCATCCTTGCGCACGCCGATCGCCGAACCCACGCCGAGCGTCTTCGGGTCATGCAGCGGCGGCCCCGCGAATTCGAAGTTCGCCCCCCTCCGCGGTTTTCAGGCGGCCGGCGCCCGCAGTTCACGCGCCTGCTCGCGGGCCGCGACGAGCGCCCGGATGCGCTCACGATCAGCCGGCGTCGCAGGCGTGAAGATCACGAGGCTCAGGTCGGGGCGGCCCGTGACAGAGAACGCCGAATATTCGAGCGCGATCCGGCCGGCTTGCGGATGGCGGATTTCCTTCGTGCCTTCGTCGTGCGTGCGGATAGCGTGGTCGCGCCACATCGTGTCGAATTCGGCGCTCGTCGCGCGCATCTCGTCGATGAATGCCTGCACGGCCCGCGTTGCGCCGCCGCGCGCGATATCCGCGCGAAACGCGCCCACCGCGAAGCGCGCGACGCGTTCCCAGTTCGGCTGCGCGTCGCGCACGCCGTCGTCGATGAAGATCAGCCGCAGGATGTTGCGCGCAGGCGGCGGCAGCGTCGCATAGTCGATCAGCGTCGCGGCTGCCGCGGCGTTCCACGCAACGACGTCCCAGGTGGCCGTGCGCACGATCGCGGGGCTCGCATCGAGCGAATCGAGCACGTGCTGCAGGCGCGGCGTCACGTTGGCCGGTGCGTGATAGCGCACCTCGGGCGGATGGCCGACGCCGATCAGGAACAGGTGTTCGCGTTCGGCGTCGTTCAGCAGCAGCGCGCGGGCGAGCCGGTCGAGCACGTCGGCCGACGGCGCACCGCCGCGCCCCTGTTCGAGCCACGTGTACCACGCGGTGCTCACGTGCGCGCGCTGCGCGACTTCCTCGCGCCGCAGGCCCGGCGTGCGGCGGCGCGTGGCCGGCAGCCCGAGCGCGGCCGGGTCGAGTTTCTCGCGGCGGTCCCGCAGGTACGCGCCGAGCAGGTTGTCGGGGGCGTCGGCCATCACATCCTGTTAGTTCGTTTACCGGTAAACCGTCACGGCTTCACCGCGAGCGGCCATCGGCAGATAGTAAGCCTCCATTTCATCCGGAGGTGCTGAACATGCGTGTCTTTGTTACGGGAGCGTCGGGGTTCGTCGGCTCGGCCGTCGTCGCGGAACTCGTGGCCGCTGGCCACTCTGTGCTGGGTCTCGCGCGGTCCGATGCGGCCGCGGCGGCGGTGGCCGCCGCCGGCGCCGACGTCCATCGCGGGTCGCTGGAGGATCTCGACAGCCTGACCCGGGGCGCCGAGGCCGCCGATGCGGTGATCCACACGGGATTCAATCACGACTTCTCGCGTTTCGCGCAGAACTGCGAGCTCGACCGTCATGCGATCGAGACGATCGGCGCGGTGCTCGCGGGTTCGGCGCGGCCGCTGGTCGTCACGTCGGGCCTCGCGCTCGTCGCGCCCGGCCGCGCGGCGACGGAGGACGATCCGCACGTGCCGGTATCGGCGAATTATCCGCGTGCGTCCGAGGCGACCGCGGTCGCGCTCGAAGCGCGCGGCGTGCACGCGTCGGTCGTCCGCCTGCCGCCGTCCGTGCACGGCGACGGCGATCACGGTTTCGTGCCGCGCCTGATTGCGTTCGCGCGGGAGAAAGGGGTATCGGCCTATCTCGGCGACGGCGGCAACCGCTGGCCGGGCGTGCACCGGCTCGATGCGGCGCGCGTCTATCGGCTCGCGATCGAACGCGGCGCGGCCGGCGCGCGCTATCACGCGGTCGACGATACCGGCGTGCGGTTCCGGGACATCGCGGAAGTGATCGGCCGGCGGCTGAACGTGCCGGTCGTCGCGAAAACGGCGGCGGAAGCCGGCGACCACTTCGGCTGGTTCGCGATGTTCGCGGGATTGGATGCGCCGGCAACGAGCGAGCGCACGCGTGCATTGCTCGACTGGGCGCCGACGCAGCCGGGGCTGCTGGCCGATATCGACCGGCCGCGGTATTTCGAAAGCTGAGCGGGCGGCGGGCGTGCCGTCGTTTTCAAACGGCGGCCGTCCGTCAGGCCGCGCGTCATTCGACCGGATGCAGATCCTGCAGCAGCGTCGGCACGAGCTCCGACACGGTCGGGTGGATGTGCATCGCGCGGCTGATCGTCGTGTACGGCGCGCCGGCGGCCATCACGTCGAGCATCCCGTGCACGACTTCATCGCCCGTCACGCCGAGGATCGACGCGCCGAGGATCGCGTGGCTGTCCGCGTCGACGATCACCTTCATGAAACCCTGGCTCTCGCCTTTTTCCACTGCCCGGCCGACACGCGTCATCGGGCGTGTGCCGACGAGCAGCCGGCGGCCCGTCTGCTTCGCTTCCGCGAGCGTCATGCCGACGCGGCCGAGCGGCGGATCGATATACATCGCGTACGCCGTGATGCGGTCGGACACCTTGCGCGGATCGCCGTCGAGCAGGTTGGCCGCGACGATCTCGTAGTCGTTGTACGCGGTGTGCGTGAACGCGCCGCGGCCGTTGCAGTCGCCGAGCGCCCAGATGCCGGGCACGTTCGTGCGCAACTGCTCGTCGACCTCGATATAGCCGCGCGCGTCGGTCGCGACGCCCGCCCGGTCGAGCCCGAGATCGTCGGTGTTCGGCACGCGTCCGACCGCAAGCAGCAGGTGCGAGCCCGCGACCTCGCGGCCGCCGCCCGCGCAGTCGAGGCCGATCGCGATGCCGTTGCCGTCGCGCCGTGCGCTCAGGCAGGTCGCCTCGAGCTGCACGTCGATGCCTTCGTTGGCGAGAATCTCGCGCACGGCCTGCGACACGTCCTCGTCCTCGCGGCGGATCAGGCGCGGGCCCTTCTCGACGATCGTGACTTTCGACCCGAAGCGGCGGTACATCTGGCCGAATTCGAGCCCGACATAGCTGCCGCCGACGATCACGAGATGGTCGGGCAGGAAGTCGACGTCCATCATCGTCGAGTTGGTCAGGTACGGCACCGTGTCGAGGCCCGGCATGGCCGGGATCTGCGCGCGCCCGCCGACGTTGATGAAGATGCGCTGCGCTTCGAGCACGTCGTCGCCCACGCGCACCGCATCGGCGCGCTCGAATCGGGCGTGACCCTGAAACACGGTCGTGTTCGCGAGGCCGCGCACCCATTGCTCGACGCCGTGATTGGAGCGGCCGGAGATCTGGTCCTTGCGCGCTTTCACGGCTTTCATGTCGACCGTGACGGGGCCGCCGACCGACACGCCGTATTCGCCTGCGCGCCGCGCGAGGTGCGCGGCATACGCGCTTGCGATCAGCGTCTTGGTCGGGATGCAGCCGGTGTTCACGCAGGTGCCGCCGAAGCGGCCGCGCTCGATGATCGCGACTTTCATGCCGGCGGCGGACAGTCGCGCGGCGAGTGGCGGCCCGGCCTGCCCGGTGCCGATGACGATCGCGTCGAAGTGTTGCGTCATGACGTCCTCCTGTGCGGGTGCAGCGAGGGAGCGCGTGCGGGCGAGCCGCGTGCGTGGCCGGCGCGCGGCCGTGCGACGGCGAGCGCTTATGGTAGCCCTGTTGGCGTGCGCTCGCGAGTGCGGGCGGGGCGGGAGAAGCGAGGCGTGACCGGGTCAGTCCTTGCGTTGCCACTGACTGAACGACACCGGCCGGTGCGCGTCGGCGCGCGTGACGGTGACGTGATCGGGCTGGTCGTCGAGCGGAAACGATTCGGTGACGATCTGGTTCGAAAATAGCCACCCGTGCGTATGCGGGTCATAGCGGAACGTCACGTAGTCGCTCCAGTGCTGCCCGCACGCGACGAAGTTCTGCACGGTGAAATAGCGGCCTTTTACGGCAACGCCGCTGTCGGCGGCATCTTCGGGATCGAACGGGTCGCACTGGCCGCCTTCGTCCGCGCGCAGCACGACCTGGTCGTTGCGCGCGACGAGCCGGAACGCGTGATCCGGTTGCTCCTCGAAGATCAGCAGCGGCCGCGGCGACGGCTGCTCGCGCGTATCGACCGCCCGATGCACGACGACGAGGAAGCTGTGCCGCCTGTTGTCGAGATCCGGCCCGGCATGCGCGAGCAGCGGCTGGTAGCCGGGCGGCAACTGCGCGGCGATCGACTGGGGCAGGTCGCCGGCGCGGGCGCCGAGCGACAGCGCGGCGAGCAGCGGGAGGAGCACGAAGGGCAGGCGGGAAATGCGCATGACGGGGTGTCCGGTCGAAAGGAGGTAAGCGCTGCCGATGGCGTGGCGGCTACAGGTCCCGCCCGAGAAACTCGGTGCCCGGCACCGGATTGAACGCGACGGGCGGCGCGGGCGTGAAGCCGAGCGACGCATACAGTTTCCTGGCCGCGACGAACTCCGGCAGCACGTCGAGGCACATGCGCGCATAGCCGGCCGCCTTCGCATCGCGCAGCAGCCGTTCAACGAGCTGGCGGCCGACGTTCAGCCCGCGCGCTTCCGGGCGCACGTAGACGCGCTTCATCTCGCACGTCGTGTCGTCGATCTCGCGAAACGCCGCGCAGCCCACCGCGCGCTCGCCTTGCCATGCGAGCAGCAGCTGCCCGCGCGGCGCCGCGTACTTGCCGGGCAGCGCGGCGATCTCGGGCGCGTGGTCCTGGAATTCGAGGCTGACGGTCGGGCTGGCGATGTACTCGCGGAAGATCGCCTCGACGACGCGGGCGTCGTCGGGATAGCGGGCGGGGCGGATCTCGATCATGAGGGGCGCGAATGACGGGAAACAGGGCCAGCATAGCAGCGCAGGGCCGCTTTCGGCCATCCGCGAAGCGTGCCAGAATCGACGCTTCGGCCGTCGGAAACGACCCGCGGGCGCCGGCGATTCGGCGTCGCTCACCAAGGAGACTTCGATGACTGCATCGGCTGCCGTACTCGCCATCCTGGCTGCGCTGTTTCTCGGCGCGATGATTCCGGGCCCGAGCTTCGTCCTGGTCGCGCGCAATTCGATCGGGCTGTCGCGCCGCGACGGGCTGGCGACCGCGCTCGGCATGGGCATCGGCGGCATTGTGTTCGGCGGGGTCGCGCTGGCCGGGCTCTATACGCTGCTGCAGGCCGTCGAATGGTTGTACGTGGGCCTCAAGCTGGCGGGCGGCGCGTACCTGATCTACATGGCGTCGAAGATCTGGCGCGGCGCCGGCCGGCCGATCGCGATGGACGATCCGCAGGCCATCGCCGGCGGCAGCGCGCGCAAGTCGTTCTGGACGGGCCTCACGACCCAGCTCAGCAACCCTAAGACGGCGATCTGGTACGGCAGCATCTTCGCGGCGCTGCTCCCGCAGCATCCGCCGCTGTGGTGCTATCTGGCGCTGCCGCCGCTCGTGTTCGGCGTTGAGTTCGGCTGGTACACGATCGTCGCGCTGTGCTTTTCCACCCGCCGGCCGCGCGAACTCTACCTGCGCGCGAAGAAGTGGGTCGACCGCGTTGCCGCCGGCGCGATCACGCTGCTCGGGCTGCGATTGATCTTGAATGCACCGAAAGCGGGCATCTGAGCGCTTCCATTCCCGATCTGCATCGCACGGCGGCCGGTCATTCCCTTGGCTGGCCGCCGGCGCGCACCGCGCGAACGCGCATCGGCATCAGGCTTCGCTGAACCGCGCCAGCAGCGCCGCGAACCGCGTGTCGTCCGGAAATTCCTTCACTTCATACCGCACCGGCTGTTGTCGTGGTGGGTCGGTGGCGCCCGGTTTCGGCGGCGCAACCCGCGGCCGGCACGCGTGGCTCGCCGGGTGCTGTGGTGGTAGCGCAGCGCGGCAGGTATCGTCGGACGATATTCGCAACCGGCAGGCGACACGGCAGCGGGCAAGGGCGAGGGCAAGGGCAAGGGCAAGGGCAAGGGCAAGGGCAAGGGCAAGGGCAAGGGCAAGGGCAAGGGCAAGGGCAAGGGCAAGGGCAAGGGCAAGGGCGCGGCGGGACCGTCGCCGCAGCAGCCCCCAGTCGCCCGCCAAGCCTTGCGCGGCGGGCGTTCGCGTGTGCCGCGTGCCGCGCCGAACGGCGCCGCTTCCCCGATTCTGGCGGCCGACGTCCCGCCGACGTGTAAACTGCTGCCTTTTTTGACGGTTTGCAGCATGGTGCAAGCACCTTCGCGCCCGGCGCTGAGCGGCCCGGCGCTCGTCCGGCTGCTCGCGCGCCTGGCTGATGCCGACGTCGTGGAATCCCGGCAGACGCTGTCCGACCGGCTGAGCCAGTGGCTCGGCTGGACCGACGCGATCACGCTGTCGTCCGCGCTGAACGCGAGCCCGCCCGGCGTCGCGGCCGGCGTGCGCGGCTACGACGCGGAGCGCGATTGCGCACGTGTGCGCCACGAGCTCGCGCAGGCGATCACGGCTACCAACCGGCCGCGAGCGCGGCGCCGGCCCGGCGATCCGCCGCCGCCGGCCGCCGACACGGCCGATTTCGCGGATTTCCGCCAGCGTTATCTGTCCCTGCAGCAGGACATGGAAACGGCGATCGGCCAGTTGCGCGGCCGCCTGCGGGTCGCGGTCGCCGCGCGCTCGGCCGGGATGGCGCGGCTCGCGACGCTCGACGCGATCATGGAGCGCGTGCTCGGCGCGCGCGAGCGCAGCCTGCTGTCGGCCATCCCCGCGCTGCTCGGCACGCGTTTCGGGCGGCTGCGCGACGCGGAGCGGCAGGCGCAGGCCGACGCCGAATCCGCGGCCGCAGCCACGGCCGCCGCGGCCGACGGTGGCGAGGTGGTGGCCGAGGGTGCGGCCGTCGCGGCGATCGTGCCCGGCGCATGGCTCGATACGTTTCGCGACGAGATGCAAGGCATCCTGCTTGCCGAACTCGAAGTCCGGTTTCAAACGGTAGACGGGCTGCTCGCGGCCCTTCGCACCAGCTAATCAACACGCTATGTCCAGAATTCGCCTTGATCTCGTTGTCTTCGTCGCCGGTCTGCTCGCTGTGGGCTGGATCGGCGTCGGCTATGTCGCGTCGAACCCGCTGGCGTCGGCCGTCACGCTGCTGATCGCCGCGTGCTACGTCGCCGGCGCATGGGAACTGCTGCGCTACCGGCAGGCCACCGCCACGCTGTCGCGCGCGGTCGCCGGCCTGACCGAGCCGCCCGCGAAGCTCGACGCTTGGCTCGACACGCTGCACCCGGGCCTGCGCGGCGCCGTGCGCGCGCGGGTCGAAGGCGCGCGCGTCGCGCTGCCGGGCCCGTCGCTCACGCCTTACCTCGTCGGGCTGCTCGTGCTGCTCGGCATGCTCGGCACGCTGCTCGGGATGGTCGTCACGCTGAAGGGCACCGGCGCCGCGCTCGAAAGCGCGACCGATCTCGACGCGATCCGCGCGTCGTTGATCGCGCCGGTGAAGGGCCTCGGGTTCGCGTTCGGCACGTCGATCGCCGGCGTCGCGACGTCGGCGATGCTCGGGCTGCTGTCCGCGCTCGTGCGCCGCGAGCGGATCGATGCGGCTCAGCAGCTCGACGCGAAGATCGCGACGACGTTGCGCGTGCATTCTTCCGCGCACCAGCGCGACGAATCGTTCCGGCTGCTGCAGCGCCAGGCCGACGTGATGCCGGCGCTGGTCGACCGGTTGCAGGCGATGATGACGACGCTCGAGGCGCGCAGCGTCGCGCTGCACGATCGCCAGATCGAAAGCCAGCAGGCGTTTTTCGACCGGACCGAGCGCGCGTATGCGGGCCTCGCGTCGAATGTCGGCGATGCGCTGAAGGAAAGCGCCGCCGAAAGCGCGCGCGTGGCCGGCGCCGCGCTGCAGCCGGTCGTCGCCGCGACGATGACGGGGCTCGCGCAGGAGATGGCCGCGCTGCGCGACACCGTGACGGGCGCCGTGCAGCGTCAGCTCGACGGGCTGACGGACGGCTTCGAGAAGACCACCGGCAACGTGACGGCCGTCTGGAACCGCGCGCTCGACGAACAGCGTCGCGCGGGCGACGCCGTCGCGCAGCAGCTGCAAACGACGCTCGGCCAGTTCACCGACACGTTCGCGCTGCGTTCGACGGACCTGCTCGACGGCGTGGCGACGCGCCTCGAATCGACGGAAAGCCGCCTGTCGGACGCATGGCGCGACGCGCTGTCGCGCCAGGAACAGGTCGGCGAGACGCTGGCCGCGCAGCATGCGCGCGCGCTGGGCGAGGCCGCCGCGACGTTCGAACGCCATTCGGGCGCGACGCTCGCCGCGATGCGCGAGTCGCACGCGGGGCTGCAGACCGACCTGGCGGCGCGCGACGAACAGCGTCTTGCCGCGTGGAACGATTCGCTGGCCGCGATGGCCGCGAAGCTCGGCGACGAATGGCAGCGCGCGGGCGTGCACAGTGCCGGCCGTCAGCAGGAAATCTGCGACGCGCTCGCACAAACGACGCGTGACCTCGCGATGCAGGCGTCGACGTTCGAACAACGCTCGAACGAACTGCTGTCGACGATTCGCGATTCGCACACGGGGCTGCAGACGCAACTGGCTGCGCGTGACGAAGCACGCCTGTCGGCCTGGAACGCCTCGCTGGCCGAGATGGCCGCGAAGCTCGGCGACGAATGGCAGCGCGCGGGCGTGCACAGCGCGGGCCGCCAGCAGGAAATCTGCGACGCGCTTGCACAAACGACGCGCGATCTGACCACGCAGGCGTCGACGTTCGAACAGCGCTCGAACGAACTGCTGTCGACGATCCGCGATTCGCACACGGGCCTGCAGACGCAACTGGCGGCGCGTGACGAAGAACGCCTCACCGCATGGAACGAGTCGCTGGCCGTGATGGCCGCGAAGCTCGGCGAAGAATGGCAGCGCGCAGGCGTGCACAGCGCGGGCCGCCAGCAGGAAATCTGCGACGCACTCGCACAAACGACGCGTGACCTCGCCACGCAGGCGTCGACGTTCGAACAACGCTCGACCGAACTGCTGTCGACGATCCGCGATTCGCACACGGGGCTGCAGACGCAACTGGCGGCGCGCGACGAACAGCGTCTTGCCGCGTGGAACGATTCGCTGGCCGCGATGGCCGCGAAGCTCGGCGACGAATGGCAACGCGCGGGCGTGCACAGCGCGGGCCGTCAGCAGGAAATCTGCGACGCGCTCGCACAAACGACGCGTGACCTCGCCACGCAGGCGTCGACGTTCGAACAACGCTCGACCGAACTGCTGTCGACGATTCGCGATTCGCATGCCGGCCTGCAGACGCAACTCGCCGCGCGCGACGAAGCACGCCTCGCCGCATGGAACGACTCGCTCGCCGCGATGGCGGCCGCGCTGCGCGACGAATGGGCGCAAACGAGCGCGCAGGCCGCGGCGCGCCAGCAGGACATCTGCGACACGCTGGCCCGCACCGCGAACGACATCACCGCACAGGCGCAGGTGCATGCGAGCGACACGATCAACGAGATCGCGCGCCTCGTGCAGGCTGCATCGGAGGCGCCGAAGGCCGCGGCCGACGTCGTCGCCGAGCTGCGCCAGCGCCTGTCCGACAGCCTGGTGCACGATACCGCGATGCTCGAGGAGCGCAGCCGCCTGCTCGCGACGCTCGAAACGCTGCTCGGCGCGGTCAACCACGCGTCGACCGAACAGCGCACCGCGATCGACGCGCTCGTCAGCACGTCGGCCGACCTGCTCGACCGCGTCGGCGCGCGCTTCAACGACACCGTCGATGCCGAGACGCGCAAGCTCGACTCGGTGGCCGCACAGGTCACGGCAGGCGCTGTCGAGGTCGCGAGCCTCGGCGACGCGTTCGGGATGGCCGTGCAGGTATTCGGCGAGTCGAACGACAAGCTGCTGACCCATCTGCAACGCATCGAGGCCGCGCTCGAGAAATCGCTCGCGCGCAGCGACGAGCAGCTCGAGTATTACGTCGCGCAGGCGCGCGAGGTGATCGACCTGAGCATGATGTCGCAGAAGCAGATCGTCGAAGACCTGCAGCAGCTCGCCGGCCGGCGGGCGAGCGTCGGAGCGTAACGCATGCATGACGAAATCGACGGCGGCGCGTCCTCCGCGCCGGTGTGGCCCGCGTTCGCCGACCTGATGTCGGTGCTGCTCGGCGCGTTCGTGCTGATCCTCGTCGGCGTGATCGGCATGCAGCTTCAGCTCACGTCGAAGCTCGAGGAAGCCGTGCGCGCGCGGCAGCTCGAAGCGCAGCAGCGCAAGTCGCTCGAGCAGGCGCTCGCCGGGCCGCTCGCGGCCGGCCGCGTGACGTTCGTGAACGGCCGCATCGGCATCAGCGGCAACGTGCTGTTTGCGCTGAACTCGGACCAGTTGCAGCCCGCGGGCCGCGACCTGCTGAAGACGCTGGCCGCGCCGCTGGGCGCTTACCTGAAGACGCGCGACGAGATCCTGATGGTCAGCGGCTTCGCCGATGACCAGCAGGTGCATGCGGGCAACCGCCTGTTCGCGGACAACTGGGAGCTGTCGGCCAAGCGCGCGTTGACGGTCACGCGTGCGCTGATCGACGCCGGCGTACCGGCGTCGTCGGTGTTCGCGGCCGCGTTCGGCTCCGAGCAGCCGGTCAGCTCGAATGCGGACGACGAAGGCCGCGCGAAGAACCGCCGCGTGGAGATCGCGCCGGTGCCGCGCAAGTCCGCGTCGAACGGAGGGAAGGCGCAGTGACCGGCGACGCGACGCACGTCCGAGCGATGCTCGACGCATGGCGCGAGCAGGGCGCCGACCGGCTCGATCCGGTGCGCTTTCACCGGATCGACGCGCTCGAACGGCGTGCGGCCGCGCTCGAAGGCGACGCACGCGCGTTGCTCGACGCGCGTCTGGCGACGTTGCTCGAAGGCTTCGCGGAAGTTGTCGCGCGCGCCGGTGAAACGGCAGCCGCGAGCGGCGCGGCGGATGCGCCCGCGCGCGGCGCGCTGGCGGAACTCGTCGAGCGGCTCGCGCGCGATGCGCAGGCCGACCGGCGCGGGCTCGATCCCGAGCTGGTCGACTACTTCCGCTCGATGTGGTCGAAAGTCCGCACGGAACAGCAGTACCGTCAGTCGCTCGACCAGGTGCCGCGCAACGCGGGGCCACTCAATTCGAACAGTCTCGTGCACCGGTCGCTCGCGACGATGCGCGAATTGTCGCCGGCTTATCTGCAGCAGTTCCTGTCGTATGTCGACGCGCTCGCGTGGCTCGAGGATCTCGCTGGCGGCGGCGCGCAGCCCGAGAAGGAAGCGCCGCGCGCGAAGGCGGTGAAGAAGGTCGTGCGGAGCAAGAGCCGCTAGCGCGACTTCGTGGGGCGGCGGTCCGGACTCGCTACATCGACACCAGGCCCGATGTCGTCGCGTTCCGATACCGGGCCGCGCTGATGAACTTCGAAAAGCGCTCGCACCAGATCACGACCGACGTGTACTGCGCGGGGTTCACGTCGGCGGGAAGCGGCACGATGAAGTTGCCGAATGTCTTCAGGTCGGCCACGCGCGCGGTGCGCGCCTTGATCGCGAGGAACGACGCGCGGGTATCGACGAATTCCGGCACGAGATAGATCCTGTAATCCGGCCCCGGCGCGATGTCGCCTTCGAAGGCGATCGACGAGTCGGTGATGGTCAGCTTGCCGTCGGCCCAGTGCAGCAGGTCACTGCCCGGCAGGTCGCGTTCGAAACGGCCGGTATGACGTTCGTTTTCGGCGGCCACCTGCAGTTCGACGGCGCTTGCGCCTTCCGGTGCCGTCAGGATCGGAAGGACGTAGATGCCTGCCGCGAATGCCACGAGCCCCGTCGCGAAATGCGACGCGATCAGTATCCAGATTCTGGTTTTCATGTGTCGGACCCCATGAGCGGAAACAGAGGGTGGCGCAGGGCCACGACCCTGTAGTCGCGCGGGCCGGCAAAATCTGACACCCGGCCGGCATTCATTTGCGCATGCCGTATCCACAGGGCAGGGCGCCCGGCAGCCGCATGGCGGCACGATGTCGAAAATTTTCCGCCGGCGCGTGTCATCTTTGCGCTCGCGGGGCGACTCACTCTCCGTCGACAACGTCGTCGACGCTCAGGAGAGATCAGATGAACAAGCTTGCCCTGTATGTTCTCGCGACCGTTGCCGCGACTGCTTCCATTTCCATGTCCATTTCCGCATGGGCCGCGCCGGAGTCCACGGTGACGCGCGCGGACGTCACGGCCGAACTGGCCGCCGTGCGCGCGGCCGGCTACCGTCAGACCGGCGAAGACCCGCACTATCCGGCACGCCTCGCCGAAGCGCTGGCGAAGATCGGTTCGACTGGCCCGTCGACGGCCGATACGAGCGGATACGGGACGATGTCGCCGGCCGCGAGCGAATCGGGCTCGATTGCCCGCGAACTGCCGATCTATCGTGGACGATGAGCCGGCCCGGACATGACGCCTGTCGACGGGCGTCGTGTCCAGTCATTCCGGACTGCGATGTGTTTTCGGGTGCATGACGTCAGCGTGACGGATCGCCTTGCGCAACTGCCGCACGCAGCGCGTGCAACGCATCAACCAGCGCCGATGCGAACGGCGGATGCGTGGCGATGCCCGCCGCGTCGAGTTGACTGCCGAGCACCGGCAGCGTGATCGACGCGCGTTCGACGATGTGCGCCGACATCACCGCCAGCGTTTCCCGCAGCGCCGCGTCCGCATGTGTCGCGCGCGGCGACGCATTCAGCACCGCGACCGGCTTGCACACGAACGCTTCGCATCCCACGACCCAGTCCAGCGCGTTCTTCATGACGCCCGTCACGCCGTGTGCGTATTCCGGGCTCGCGATCAGCACGCCGTCGGCCGCGTTCAGGCGCTCGATCAGGTCGCGCACGGCGGCAGGCGACGGGCATTCGGTATCAGGATTGAACAGCGGAAATTCGCCGAGACGATCGAAGCGCACGATGCGCATGCCGCTCGGTGCGACGAGCGCGGCCGCATCGAGCAGCGCGGCGTTGTACGACTGCGCGCGGAGGCTGCCGCACAGCGCGACGATGTTGATGTGACGGGTGGGATCGGTAGCCATCGGTGAGTATTCGGGACGCGATGCGTGGAGCGGACGCATTATCGCACCGGCGCGTGATTGCCGCGGGATCCGATCGCAAGCGCCAGAATTGCGCCATCGATTCTGTCGGCCCTGGGCATCTTTTGAGGAATGGTTCGCTCATGAAGCGCTGGAGCTGTCTGGCAAGTGTTGCCGTCACGGTGCCGATGAGCGCTTGCGCCGGTCCTTCTTCCAACCATGACGAGGTCTTGCGCCCGCCCGGCGATCCGGACGTGCAGGCCGTTCTCGCGGAGATTGCACGGGCGTCGGGGCGCGCGTATTCCGGACTGTCCGGCGCGCACCCGTCTCTTGTAAAACGTGAAGAGCAGTCGTCACAATCGATGATTGGCAATGCCAACGGGATACGACAGCACCCGCTATCGAGGCGATCCCGTTGCCATGTCGGTCATCCCGGCCGCAAGCGCGAATGCTTCGAGGCTCCATCCCTTGCCCAGCATCAGCCGCCGCGTATGCAGCGCGCCGTGCACGTCGTCGGCGACGGTTTCGCCGAGATAACGCAGCGCCCGCTCGTCGATATCGACGAAGCCGTGCCGGTAGTCCTGCGCGAGCGCCGTCCACAAGCGCGCGGCGCCGACCGACTGGCGCGCGCCGCTGATCAGGCACAGGCCCGCGTCGAGCGCCCAGCGATACAGCGTCGTCGCGAGGCCCTTGCGCTGCGCTGAGCCGCGCAGCCGCGTATGCGGCGCGCGCAGGTAGCGGTCGGCACGGCGCGGGATTTCGGGCAGGCGGTTGAATACCGTATAGCCGGCGAGCTGACGCGCGGCCGGATCTTCGACATACAGGAAGTACTCGCCGTCCGCCTCGCGGTGGCGGACGATCAGGCCGGAGCGGCCGAGCGCGACGGCCGGCAGGCCGTGCAGGCGATGGCCTGGCTGGTGGAGACGCGCGTAGAGCGTGTCGAGTTCATCGTCGATGTCGTGCTGGGAATGCTGTACGTCGATACGCATGGCAAAGGTCGCCCGTCCCGGGCGGTCCGAGAAAGTGGTTCATCGCAGAAGGGGAAGGGAATGGTTGCGGCCCCCGGGCTCGGCGAAGCGAACCGGGGCCGCGAATCAGCTGGGGATGTGCTGGAAACCGGCGGCGATCGCGGCGAGGCCCGCGATGCAGAGTGCGAACAGGATCAGGACTTTGTGGATCACGTCTCTCTCCTCATGAATGCGCGGCGCCGAAGGGCGGCATCGCGGAGACGGTGAGCGGCGGGCACGGCCCGCGCGGCCGTCGTGCGGGACGACGGTCGAAGGTCCGGGCGGCAGCGCGCGGGTCGGGCGCCGTATCGCACGCGGACGGCCTGCACCATACGCGACGCGATCGGGTCGGGCAATCGGACTAGGGGAGAAAAGCGACGAATCCCGGGGATTCGGGGTGTTTCGCGACGATTGGTCGCAAGGGGGACGCACATTCGTCTTCGCGAGCAGGAAGTGCGTTCCGGCATCACAGGCGTGTTTTTGTTGCGTGTTCACGACAATGCAGTCGCTACATCGATTCGGCCGCGAAACGTCTCGCTCACACGCCCGCTGGTTGGCGAGATTGTCAATAAGGAGTGTGAACGATCAATTCGGGATAGGAGGAATGGAGAGGGCGGCCCTCCGGGATGAAGTGAGAAAACCCCGCGTTCGATTGACGCTGGCAAAGCGCTGATATGCCCGATTTCTGCTTGTTTGAACGGCTTCGTCATCAAGCGGTTGATGGGGTGCCGATCACGTGACGGCTACGGATATCGAATTATCTCAAATATCGGGGGTGTTTTTTAAAATCAATTCCAATTGTTAAATAGTGGCGTGGAATTGCGAGCCACTCTGGTCTGCACTCGACTCTGATGCGCGAGAAACCGAGGCGTACCTACCCGGAAAATCGATTGCGGCCATTCCGGAGCGACGCGACTTTATCAATTCCTGACAATGTACTGACAAATGTTTCGATATATTTCGGCGGGAGAGACCAATCAAGTTCGCTACGACCTGAGTGACGAAAAGGCGGAGAAATTCTGGCGCGTCGATCCCGGCATTGCCAACCTCTTCGTTACCTGTCGCGGCGTTCCAAACTTATTCACCTGGTGCGTCAAAGCGCGCCCGCCGTACCATGAACAAGAACCAATATCGTCTGGTATTCAGCCGCGTACGTGGCATGTTGATCGCGGTCGAAGAGACGGCCAGTTCGTCGGCGAACACAAGTCGTGGAGAAGCCGTCCGCGTTGCACAGCCGCCGCGCGTAGTGGTGAGGTTCGCACTGCGCCACGCGGCGTTTGCGGTGCTGCTTGCGGCGGGCGTGGCGCCACGCTGGGTGCAGGCACAGGTGGTGGGCGCAGGGGCGAATGCACCGTCGGTCGTGCAGACTGCGAACGGTTTGCCACAGGTCAATATCAACAAGCCTGGCGGAGCCGGTGTTTCGCTAAATACCTATTCCCAGTTCGATGTGCAGAAACCCGGTGTGATCGTAAACAACTCGCCGGTGATGACGAACACGCAGCAGGCCGGGTATATCAACGGCAACCCGAATTTTGGCGCACACGATGCGGCCAGAATCATCATCAATCAGGTCAACAGCAACAACCCTTCGCAATTGAGGGGGTATATCGAGATCGCCGGCCAGCGGGCCGAGATGATTATTTCGAACTCGTCTGGTCTGGTGGTCGATGGTGGCGGCTTCATCAACACGTCGCGCGCTATTCTCACGACCGGAACCCCCAATCTGAATGCGGATGGATCGCTGGCCGGTTTCAACACGACGCGCGGCCTCATTACGGTGCAAGGCGCCGGCCTGAATGCGAAGAACGTCGATCAGGTGGATCTGATTGCCCGGGCCGTTCAAACCAATGCGGCCATTTACGCGAACAATCTGAACGTGGTGGCCGGCGCGAATCAGGTCAATCACGACACGCTTCAGGCGACCCGAATTCAGGGTGAAGGCGCCGCGCCGGCCGTCGCAATCGATGTCGGTCAATTGGGCGGCATGTACAGCAACCGGATTTTCCTGGTCGGCACCGAGGGCGGTGTCGGGGTTCGGAACGCCGGCACGATCGCTGCCGACGCGATGGGCCTGACGCTGACGACGGCCGGACGGCTGGTACAGTCCGGCAAGGTGAGCTCGCTCGGCAACGTCGTGGTATCGGCCGCGGGCGGGGTCGAGAACAGCGGCACGACCTATGGCCAGCAGTCGGTTGTACTGAATACTGGTGCCGACGTAGTGAACTCCGGTACGCTCGCCGCACAGCACAACGTGGGCGTGAATGCCGGTTCGCTGGATTCAACCGGTACACTCGGCGCGGGCGTGAACGGCGACGGTGCCGTCACGCAAGCGGGGGACCTGCAACTTGCGACGACAGGCCAGATGAATGCGACCGGCAAGAACATTGCGGGTGGCAACCTGTCGGCGACGGGCCACGATGTGAATCTCGCCGGCAGCACGACGGCCGCGAACGGCAATCTGTCGCTGAACGCGACGGCCGGCGACGTGAACCTGTCGAACGCGACGACGAGCGCGCAAGGCGCCATTCAGGCGAACGCATCGGGCACCGTGATCAACGATCACGGCAGCCTGTCGAGCGGCGGCGGCACGACGCTGACCGGTGGCAATCTGTCGAACCAGAGTGGCAAGGTTTCATCGCAGGGGCCGCTGTCGGTCAACGTGGCTGGCCAGATCGCCAACCAGTCCGGCGAACTGGTATCCGAGAGCACGGCGGACGTGCGTGGCGGCGCCATCGCGAACAATCAAGGCACTCTCCAAAGCGCGGCCGGCATGACGGTGGCCGGCACGTCGCTGGACAACACGGCTGGGCGGATCACGTCGCTCAATGGCGACGGTTTGTCGGTGACGACGAGCGGCCAATTGACCAATGCGGCGGGGACCACCGCGAGCGGTGCGCAAGGCGGTGTCATCGGCGGCAACGGCGATGTGTCGGTCCAGGGCGCAAACGTTGTCAATCGCGGTGCGATCACTTCCAATACGAATCTTCGGGTATCGGGCCAGTCGGTCGACAACAGTAGCGGTACGCTGCAGGCTGCGCAAAAGGTTGCTGTCGATGCGGGCGCGCGCCTGATCAACAACGGCGGCTCGATCGTCGGTCAGACGGCCACGCTGACCGGCACGACCCTCGACAACAGCGCCGGCACCGTGCAGGCGAGCCAGATGTCGTTGACGGCGACCGACCTCGTGAACCACGGCGGTACGATTACGCAGACCGGCGCCGGGGCGATGAACGTGAACGTGTCGGGCACGCTCGACAACTCGAATGGCGGCACGCTGCAAACCAACAGTACCGACCTGACGCTCGCGCCGGCGTCGATCATCAACGACGGCGGCACGATCACGCATGCCGGCAACGGCACGCTGACGCTTGGCGGTGGTACGGGGTCGGTGTCGAACGTCAGTGGCGCGATTGCCAGCAACGGGCGCGTCGTCGCACAAACCAGCGCGCTGAACAATACGTCGGGCTCGATCAACGCGCAGAACGGACTGACGGCAACCGTCGCCGGCACGCTGAACAATGCGCGCGGCAAGCTGTTGTCGAACACGGATCTGGGCGTCACCAGCGATACGCTGGCGAATGACGGCGGCCAGATCGGTGCGGGCACGGACGCCACGATCCACACCGGTTCAATGACGAATCAGGGTGGGTCGATCGTCGGGCCGAACCTATCGGTCACCGCCGATTCGACGCTGGACAACAGCGGCGGCAAGCTCGAGGCCAATCAGCTTGCGCTGACCGCCGCCAACCTTGTGAACCACGGCGGCACGATCACGCAGTATGGATCGTCAGCGATGGGGATGAACGTCAGCGGCACGCTCGACAACTCGGCTGCCGGCGTGATCCAGACCAACAGCACGGACTTGACGCTCACGCCGGCCGAGCTGAACAACGCGGGCGGCACCATTACACACGCTGGTACGGGTGCTTTGACGATCGCACCGGGCAATGGAGCCAGCGCGTTGAACAATGCGTCGGGCACCATCGTGACGAAGGGACAAGCCATCGTCAACGCGGCGACCTGGAATAACGCCGGCGGTATTCTCGCGGCGCAGCGCGGCATCCACGCGACCATTGCCGGCGACGTGAACAACGCACAGGGCCTGTTGCGCTCGGATGCATCGCTGTCGTTGACGAACGGCGGCACGTTGTCCAACCGAGCCGGCCACATCCAGGCCGGGCAATCGACTGCGGGCGACACCAGCACGCTCGCCATTCAATCGGCCTCGATCGACAACGCGGACGGCGCCATCGTCGACCTCGGCGCGGGCAAGGTGACGGTGCAAGGCGGCAGCCAGATCATCAACAGCCACGCCGGCGGCGTATCGGGCATGGGGGCGATTACCGGCAACGGCGATGTGACGGTCAGCGCAGCGTCGATCAGCAACACGCAAGGCGGCCAGCTCAGCGGCGCATCGCTTCGTGTCCAGGGCAACACCTTGGACAACAGTGGCGGCACTATCGGCAACGTCACGAATTCGAACGGTGACGTGAACGTCACGATGACCGGCGCGATCACGAATACGGGCGGTCAGATCAGCTCGACGCACGACCTGTCGGTCGCGGCGGCCACGCTGCAAGGCGGCGGCACGTACAGCGCGACGCACGACGCGAACGTGAACCTCCAGGGCGATTACACGGCGGCGGCCGATACGCAGTTCAACGTCGGTCACGATCTTGCCTTCACGCTGCCCGGTACCTTCACGAACAACGCGAACCTGCAGTCGGTCACAACCTGAGCGTCAATGCGGGCAACATCGTCAACGTGGGCGCCCTGACGGCAGGCGGCCTGCTGCACACGCAGTCGACCAACCTGACCAATACGGGCGCGCTTGTGGGCGCGAGCGTGTCGCTCAACGCGACAAATACGATCTCGAACCTCGGCCCGGCCGCGCTGATCGGCGGTTCAGACAGCAACGGCACGCTCGAAATCCTCGCGCACGACATCGAAAACCGTGACGATACGACTGCAACCGATTCGATGGCGACGACCGCCATCTTCGGGATGGGCAAGGTCGTACTCGCAGGGGGCAAGGACGCGAGCGGCAACTACACGAACGCGGCGCTCGTCAACAACGTGTCGGCGCTGATTCAGTCGGGCGGCGACATGGAACTGCACGCGGACAAGGTGACGAGCACGCGCCGCGTGATGAAGACGTCCACCAGCCAGATCGATCCGGCATTGCTCGCGCAGTTCGGCATCAGCATGTCCGGATGCGTGGCGGTCCACATGGAGGCGTGCTCTGGTCGGGACGTGCCCTGGGTCGACCTGAGCAAGCCCGAAGTGCGTGAACTTTTTCTGGATTTCATAGGTGGGGTTCCGACCGATCCGCCTCATGGCGGGCAGTGGAACAGCGGCTACCAGAAGACGACGTACTACGCGGACAGCGCGACGGCGACGACCGTGACGGACATCAGCCCGGCCGCCCAGATCGTGTCGGGTGGCAAGATCGATGCGTCGTCGGTCGGCACGCTGCAAAACTACTGGAGCAACCTCGCCGCGGTCGGCGAAGTCAAGATGCCGACCCGTTACGACGCCGACGGCTGGGCGGCGTCCGGCCAGAAGCTGCCGGGCGTGTCGGTTTCCTACTCGGGCCAATATCACTACAACAACTACGACAACACGGAACACGACTGGCAATTGCCGTTCGGCAACGCGCCGTTCGTGACCGGTCGCCCGGGCGGTTACACGCAGGCGGCACCGGCCTCGATCAAGGATTACAAACTACCGAAATACGACTCGACGTTGAGTTCGAACGGCACGATTTCGGGCACGGGTGTCAGCGTCAACAACTCGGCGGGCAACGCCTCGATTCCG